>JBCAZO010000126.1:0-6861 GCA_038532975.1 Pseudomonadota bacterium | reverse complement strand
GTCAGCATCCGAAAGCCGCATCGTGTCCGCCTTTGACCCTAGCGCGAAGGGGTGAACGGTAATGCGGAATTTGCCGTCATATTTCGCCTCAAGCTCTTTCGCAAATCTCGGGTGCGGCTCAAAAATATGCACCTTGGCATCCGGGGCATCGGCCAGCGCGACATCGGTCCACTCGCCCTTGTAGCCACCGAAATCAAACACGGTCGGTTCTGCCGGAAGATCCGAATACGCTTTCAATCGCTCTGATGCGTTGTCCCGGCGCCACTCTTTGAATGCGTCGTAGAACACGCCTTTCCAAGGGTTTCTGCGCCGGTCGAGCCATTTTTTGAGGGATGCCATGGGGGGTGCCTGTCCGTTTTGATCACGGGTGTAGTGGCATGTCCCCCGTTAGGCAACCCGAAGTGCGCCGGTCATGCCCCTGCGCGCTGCACCATGCCGAAAAGGTCGCGTGGATCGTCCGGGTCGGCGAGCAGGTCCAGTTCGATAAAACACGCTGTCTCGCGAATATGATCGCGCACGTAGCGCAGGGCGCTGAAATCCTCGATGGCAAAACCCACGCTGTCAAAGAGCGTGATCTGGCGGTCGCTGGTGCGGCCCTTGGCCTGACCGGTGATCACCTGCCAGAATTCCGTGACGGGGTGGTCAGGGTCCATCTGCTGGATCTCGCCTTCGATCCGTGTCTGCTCGGGATATTCCACGAAAATATCAGACCGGTGCAGGATCGCCGGGGCCAATTCGGTCTTGCCGGGGCAGTCCCCGCCGATGGCGTTGATATGTACCCCTTCTCCGATCATATTGTCGGTCAGGATCGTGGCATATTGTTTGTCCGCGGTGCAGGTCGTGATGATCTGTGCGCCCTCCATGCTCTCCTCGGCACTGGCACAGGACACCACCTTCAGACCCAGACCTTGCAAATTGCGCGCCGCCTTCTCAGTAGCCTTTGGGTCGGTGTCCCAAAGCCGCACGGTTTTCAACCCGCATAGCGCCTTCATCGCCAGGCTCTGAAACTCTGACTGCGCGCCATTGCCGATCATCGCCATTGTGTCGGCGCCTTTGGGGGCAAGGTATTTTGCCACCATGGCTGAGGTCGCTGCGGTGCGCAGGGCCGTCAGGATAGTCATCTCGGTTAGCAGCACAGGATAGCCGGTGTCTACATCCGCCAGAAGACCAAAGGCTGTCACTGTTTGCAGACCTTCCTTGGTGTTCTTGGGATGGCCGTTGACGTATTTGAACCCATAGGCCTCGCCATCCGAGGTGGGCATAAGCTCAATCACGCCCACATCAGAATGGCTTGCCACGCGCGGTGTTTTGTCAAACAGCTCCCAGCGCTTGAAATCAGCCTCGATGTAATCGGCCAGACCTTTGAGCATCGGTTCTATCCCGATGTGATGCACCAGCTTCATCATGTGATCGACCGAAACGAAGGGGACGAGAGCTTTGTCAGAGGGGTTGGGATTTATCATCAGAACACTCCCGTAGGGCGGTCAAAGACACGACGGCCAAGCGCAGAGGCGGCGAGGTCTACCATGACCTGTGCGGTGTGGCCGCGCTCATCGAGGAACGGGTTGAGTTCCACAAGATCGAGCGAGGTCATCAAGCCACTGTCACAGATCATTTCCATTACCAGATGCGCCTCTCGAATGGTGGCCCCGCCAGGTACGGTGGTGCCCACGGCGGGCGCATAAGTCGGGTCAAGAAAATCGACATCCAGTGAGACATGCAAAGCCCCACCCGCGCGGGCCACATCGTCAAGGAAGGCGGCAAGTGGGCGGGCGATGCCTTTCTCGTCGATGGTGCGCATGTCATGGCAGAGCGCGTCGGTGTCTTGAAGGAATTGCCGTTCATCGGGATCGACCGACCGCAGGCCAAGAAAACAGATATTGCCAAAGGGCACCGGATTTGCGACCTCGGGAAACCCGTCAAACCCTTCGCGGCCACTGGCATAACCCAGGGGCGTGCCATGCATATTGCCCGATGCGGTCGATTGCGGTGTGTGAAAATCGGTATGCGCATCGAGCCAGAGCACGAATTGCGGTTTGCCAGTCTTGGCCGCGTGATTGGCCGCGCCGACCACTGTGCCCAGAGACAGGCTGTGATCGCCTCCAAGGAATACCGGCAGGCCTTCTGTCATGGCACGTTCAGTTGCGTCAATCAGGGCCCTGGTCCAGCCGATGGTTAATGCAGGCTCAAAAATATGCTCCGGAAGGCTTGCAGGCACGTCTGCGGGCTCGACCGCGACATTGCCCCAGTCCTGGACGGTCAGCCCCAGATCCTCCAGCGCCGTGGCGAGCCCGGCAACGCGGTAAGCATCCGGCCCCATCAGGCATCCGGCACGTTTCTTGCCACTGTCCACGGGGGCACCGACCAAAATGCAGGTGTTCTTGTTCATGCGTCGTTTCTCCAAATCTTGCACACAGAATGTTTTCGATTTGTGGGTTTTTGAAGCGATCATTTTGCACTAAACGAAACCAACATAGGCAGAACGAAAGGCATTGATTGCGAAATGGACGAAAAAGACCGTAGGTTGTTGTCTGCCTTGCGTCACGATGCGCGGGCGTCCTTGTCGGAACTGGCCGGGCTTCTGGGTGTGTCGCGGACTACGGTACGGGCGCGCATAGACCGGTTGCAGGCCCGTGGCGACATCATTGGATTTACCGTGCAGGTGCGCGGCGACACGCATCGCGATGCCGTGCGGGGTCTGATGATGCTCGGCATCGAGGGCAGGGGTGCGGACCGCATCGTGCGTCAGCTCAGCGGGATCAGTGCAATACGCGCAGTTCATAGCACCAATGGTCGCTGGGATCTGATCGTTGAAATCGGGACGAACACGTTGGAAGAGTTTGATGATGTTCTGAGCGCTGTGCGCCGGATCGAGGGCGTGGCTACCTCTGAGACCAACCTGTTGCTCAACACTAAAAAACAGGCCGGGTAGGGCGGCTTATCCGGTGCGCGCGGCCTTCAGCCAGAGGATCGCGAGGACAAGAGCGACCACCATGTTCCAGCTCGCCATGGACAATCCAAGCATAGACCAGGGCACTTCGTCACAGCGCACCAGTGGAGCGGATAAAATCTGGTCCATCAATTCCTGGGCCGACAAACCCTCGGTGCCCTGCGCAGAACAGCTTGATGGCCCTTCCCACCAACCTTTTTCGACACCTGTATGGTAGGCGCCAATCCCGGCTGTTGCCAAAGCGGCCAACGCGCCCAGGAGTGGCATGATCATCCCTGGGATCAGAAGGGCCAAAGCCCCAATTCCGATTGCCGCGCCATGTGGCCAGCGCTGCCATAGGCAAAGCTTGCAGGGCGCCATGCCGCCCAGATGCTGGAATGCGAATGCCGCAAGCAGCAGTGCGGCTGATCCACCAGCGGCCAGAAGGATATAAAGCTGACGCTGTGTCATAGGAATTTCAACACGTAGAACCCGCCAAAGAGTAGGACGACAAAGAGGATTGTCATCAATCCCAGGCGGCGTTCAATGAAATCACGGATCGGCGCGCCGAATTTCCACAAAAGCCAGGCGACCAGGAAAAACCGCAGCCCGCGCGCCAGTATTGATGTGGCAATAAAGGTAAAAAGCGGCATGCCGGTCCAGCCGGACATGATTGTAATGACCTTATAAGGAAAGGGCGTCACGCCGGCAGTCAGAACTGCCCAGAATCCCAGATCGTTGAACCGGGTGCTGAACGCCTCCATCGCCTCGCCCTTGCCAAGCGCCTCCAGAATCGGCTTGCCAAGTTGCTCATAGGCAAAGGCCCCGATAGCGTAGCCTAGCAAACCACCTAAGACCGAGCTTACCAAAGCAATCCCGGCAATCAGCCAGGCGCGAGACGGGCGTGCAATGATCATCGGGATCATAAGGACATCCGGTGGGATCGGAAAGACCGAGCTTTCGACAAAAGACACCACCGCCAGCACCCAAAGCGCGCGGGGATGGTCGGCCAGCGAAATGACCCAATCGTACAAACGTCGCAGCATGAAACGGCCTCAATGGTAAAACTGTCTGCGAATGACCATGCACCCGCCATGGGGTCAAGGGCAAAGCAATGCATTTTCCCGGTCAGTCGCCTCTGGACGCGCCTGCGCGCATTGGCTAGAAGTCATCCGCGTGCCCAAGTGGCGGAATGGTAGACGCAGGGGATTCAAAATCCCCCGCCTTTGCGGGCGTGCCGGTTCGAGTCCGGCCTTGGGTACCAAATCCATTCCCGACAGATGTTTCTGGCGAAACCGTGCTTTGCGTGCGTCATGCGCGCCGCGCGTTGTCCCGCGCCGCTTGATTTGCAGCCAGTTTTCATGCGTAAGTCGCGCAAGATATGAAAAAAGAGCAGTCAGGCATGCACCTGGACAAGATTTTGTTCGCAGTGGCGCTTGGGTTATTGGCCCACGCGTTCATCGGGTATTTTCCGTACCCCTTTGGCGATGATTTTGCCTACGCGCCCCTGGCTGACTACCGCGCCGACCCGACGCTTTTCGCACGCGATGACCAACTCCGGCTCTTTGCCAATCACGCCAAAGCCTATGACTGGCTGTATGCTTTGGGGACAGCGACTTTTGGTGTTGAACTGGTGTTTCGGATCGCCGTTTGGGTTTTGGCCGCTGGTGTCGCCGTCGCCCTTTATGTCCTGCTCGCAGCGCTTGGCGCACCGCTCCTAGTCCTGCCAGCAGCTTTGGGCCTTGGTGTTGTGGTGAAGCTAGACGGAATGGGCCGCGGAGATTTCGGCGGGCTTATCTCGCCCTTCTTTCATCATCACAACTTGGCCCTCGCATTGGTCCTCGGCGCAATTTCCGCCGCGTGCTTTCGCAAATCCTGGCTTGCGGGGATACTTTTGGGCGCGGCCGTTTTTGCGCAGCCTATGACAGCATTTCATGGCGCCATGATTTCCGGATTTGGCGCTCTGCTGAGGCATCCGGGTGATGTTGTCAAAATGGCTATTGCAGCCGTCTTTGTCGCTCTTCCCGCCGCGTTACCGATTTTGTCATCGCTTTTGGCCACGCCAGACACGGTCGTGTCGCTCGACATTATCAATGATGCATACCGGTTCCGCGCACCGCATCACTATGATCCAACGTGGCATTCCATTGGCGTGGCAGCGATGTACCTTCTCGCCGGGATTGTGGGCAGTCTGCAACTGATGCGGTCTGATGCGTCTTTTGGGCGGTTTGCTTTGGGCGTTATGATCAGTTTCGCCCTTTTGCATATGGTCACAGTTTTTATCTACAAGATGAGCCTTTCCGACTGGGTCCCCTTGTTCATTCTTGATGCCAACCGCTCCACCCCAGTTTTGTTTGTAATTGGTCCGGCGGTGGCGCTTGCGGGGCTTCTGCGTTTGCCATGGTCTTTGCTGCATTGGGCGAATGTGTGTGTGTTGCTTGGCATTTTTCTTCTAAATGGCACTTTGGCGGGCTTGGGTTTCATCGCGCTCAGCCTTCTGATGTGGCGTCTCCCGCAAGATGTGCGGATGAAATCGCTTTTGGCTATCGGCCTCGCCACAGTGCTTTTGCTTACATTCCCGGCCAAACCTTCGGTTCCGCCCGTTCCTGTGGAAACGCGACAAGCGCTGGAAGACATACGTGCGGTCACACCGCGGGACGCGCTCTTTGTGATCCCCATCAGCTTGTCTGAATTTCGTTTGATTGCGCAGCGCAGCGCCTATGTGGATTTCAAGCTGTTTTCTGTGGCTCAACCCGAACAAGCCGCTTTGACCCGGGAACGCATCGACCAGATCGTGGACCCTTCACCCGAAAATCGCGATGCGAAAGGGTGGCTGGCCGCGATGCGTTGGAGTGCGGACCAGCGTCAGGCGGCAACATGCGACAGCATGACCGAGACCCTCAAGCAAACAGGGGCTGACTACTTTCTGCGCTATGTTGCGCCGGATGAAACGCCGCAAGACTGTCCGCAGCTTGCACGTGTCGTGCAAAGCAAGACTCTTGTTCTTTATGGCCCGTCGCGCTGAGGGTCGGAAAAAACCCAGAGCTTGCAAAGAATGAAGGTTGAGAATGGAACCGCGATGGCCACAACACCCATTGCCATCCAAAACGGTAAGCCTGCCATGTCTGCGATGACATAGGTCGAACCACTCGAAACGCAGAGGCCAAGCACGGAAACTGACAAAAAACGCGGGCCATGAATCCGATGCTTTAACTTGGTGGAAAAGGTGAAATAGCCATGCCCGAGGTAGGAAAAGCTAACCGCAGCTAGAAACCCGGTGAGGTTTGCGAGTTGCGGAGCTGCGCCTAATCCTTCAGCGACGATCAAGGCGACCGTAACGTGCAGCAGCGTCGCGAGTGCGCCAACGCCGGCAAATCTTGAAAGCTGCTGAATCACCACACGCTCATTGGGCAGACAGCACAGCGCAAAGTGACAAACCGACAGGCATTTTAAAGCGTCCAACCAAATGCCGTTCTGCGCCGAACACCGTTCGCAGCGCTGCGTTGATAAACGGATTGGGAAGCGTGTCGTCTGCGCGGTCCGACCGCAAGATGGCTTTGACCGCCCGCCCGGCGACCGCCACTGGAAACAGGGCGGTGTTGAAGTAAAACCCATGCTCCATTTTAAGCCCGGCGGCGGTGGCAACTTTGGCGAGATGTGTTTTTGTATAACGGCGGAAATGATGGTGCCGCTCGTCGTGACGCGACCAAAGCCAGGGAAAGGCGGGCACGGTCATCACGATACGGCCCTCAGGTGCCAGGCGCGACTTGAGAGAGGCCAGAGAGGCTTCGTCTTCTTCCACATGTTCGAGGACATCGAAAAGCCCGATGAGATCAAAACGCTCATTTTCAAACGGCACAGCGTCGGGTAGGGCACCCTCTGCAATCGCCAGCGCGCTTTTCAGTTCCGCAGTGCGTCGCGCATCTGCATCA
>JBCAZO010000125.1:0-6866 GCA_038532975.1 Pseudomonadota bacterium | reverse complement strand
ATGTGCTGGAACTTGAAGCCGAACGTACTGCGCGCGGGGGCAACAAGAGGAAGAGAAGTTGAAGGACCCGGCGCGCAGAACTCCCAGAGCGCAAGGATTTTATATGCCCGGCGAATGGGCTCCACATGAGCGCACATGGATGATGTGGCCTTGCCGTACTGAGGTTTGGACTGATTTAGAGGCTACGCGCCGCAATTATGCCGATGTCGCCCATGCCATTCGACGATTTGAACCGCTGACCATGGTGATGCGCCCCGAAGATGTGGCCGGGGCGCGTGATCTTTTGGGTGCGGATATCGACATTTTGGAACATCCCATTGATGACAGCTGGGCGCGCGATGCGGGCCCTTGTTTCCTGGTTGATCGGGCGGGCAATCGGGCTGGTGCAAGCTTTGAGTTCAACGCCTGGGGTGGCAAATACGCGCCTTATGATGGTGACAACGCAGTGGCCAAAGCCATTTTGGATCACGCTTCATTGCCGGCCTTCACGTCCTCTCTCGTGGCTGAAGGTGGCGGTGTCTCGGTGGACGGAGAGGGCACCATCCTGACCACGCAAAGCTGTTTTCCCAACACAAATCGCAATCCGGGTTGGAGCAGGGATGCCATCGAAACAGAGCTGAAAGAGATGCTGGGCGGCGACAAGGTGATTTGGCTTCCTGGCAACATTGAAGAAACTGAGACAGACGGTCACGTAGATGGTGTTGCCGTTTTTGCCGAACCCGGTGTTGTTCTGGTTCAAGCAAAGGGACCCCAGGCGCATTATTGGCACGATATTCACAAGGCCAATATCGCTGCCCTGGAAGGGCAGACAGATGCCAAAGGCCGGCTTTTACGTCTTATTGAGGTGCCTGATGCCTGGGAGGTACAGGTTGAAGGCGCTGAAATCTGTGACAGCTATGTCAATTTCTACATTTGCAATGGCGCTGTGATCATGCCGATATACGGCATTCCAGAAGACGATGTCGTGCGGGATATCCTGACAGAGTGTTTTCCTGGTCGAGAGGTTGTTGGGGTGGATATTTACGCAATCGCGGAAGGTGGCGGCGGCATTCACTGTATTACGCAGCAAGAACCCAAAGCACTTTAAAGCCCATAAAAAAACCCTCAAGGCGCGAACCTTGAGGGCTTTGGTTGTCGCATTTGGATTTGATCAGAACCGGAACGTGCCACGCAGTTGGACCGTCGTGGCTTCAACGTCAATCGCCGTGCCGTTGAAATTGTCGAATTCGTGGTAAAGGATCTCGCCACCCAGCGAGAACTGGTTGCCGATCAGGTGTTCATACCCTGCGCCGATAAAGTAGCCATCATCGTCGCTGAGAGTATCTGTGTCTGCGTTGGCGTAACCACCGGTCGCATAAAGCAAACCGTTTCCGATCTTGTAGCCGCCGCGCAGCTTTACGCGAAACACGTTTTCCACCGAAGCTGCGCCGCCAAGGTCGATATCAGCAAAATCGTAGTCCAGCCCTGCACCAATGACCCAGTTGCCAAGGTCGTAATCATACCCAGCGACAATACCGCCGATGAAATCGTCACCGTCCACGCCGGCGACATTGGTGTCCACGTTTGCATAGCCGAGCTGGCCACCGACATAGAAGCCGGTCCAATTAGGAGACAATGCCACTGGGGCAGCCGGAGCGAGCGCGGGTTCGTCAGCAGGCGCTGTTACGTTGCCCGCGAAAGCTGTGTTTGCAGTCAGCAAAGCCGCTGCTGCGGTCAAAGTGTACTTAAACATAATTTATCCTCTTTTCGGGAGCCTCTTCCGCACTGGAAGTGCATCTCTAATCCGAAATACGGCGGTGACGAGTATATAGATCAGTTTCAGGCATGCATTTAAAAACCGCTCTCGTTTTCGTGATCTGTGGGGTATTTCTAGCCTAAAACATGTGCAGTTTTCGGTGGGCAAATGTTGCGCTAAACTTCTTCGAAACATGGGGTTTTAATGAAAAGCTATATCAATTCGGAAACAGCGCCTCCGATCATGCAGGGTAGCCCACCGCCGCCTGAGTGGCGCTTGCCGTTTATTGACTGGGATCGCCCGCCCTGGAACCGCTGGGCGTTTCAACATGTGCGGGAGTTTCTGCCGACAGCGCCTGTGCCTGCTTCGGATACACCTTCGCAGTTTGGTGAGGCGCTGGAACCCATAGAAGAGATTAAGTTTAACGCCTCATCTGGTGCGACCACGGTTTCGGAGTGGATCGACCGGGACTACACCGACGGTTTTCTGGTTCTGCTGGACGGGCGCATCATTCACGAAAGCTATTGGAACGGCATGACGCCGCGCACAGTGCATCTGGCGCAGTCCGTGTCTAAGTCCGTGACCTCAACTGCTGCGGGTTGTCTGATCGAGGAGGGGATGCTTGATCCTGCCGCGCCGGTGACGGAGCCGTTGCCCGAACTGGCTAAGACCGCTTGGGCGGGGGCCACTTTGCAACAAGTCATGGATATGACGTCTGGCACCAGGTTTGACGAATCTGACTATGCCAATAGGGCCAGTGATATTGGCAAGATGGATGTCGCTGCGGGGTGGAAGCCAGTGCCCGAAGGCTATCAGGGGGAACATTGGCCGAACTGCATTCATGATCAGATGCTGACCTTGACCGAACGTGATGCAGAGCATGGTGAACGCTTTGTGTACCGGTCGATGGAGACCGATGTTCTGGCGCATGCGATGGAACGTGTGACAGGTCAGCGCCTGCCGCAGATCGTCTCAGAGCGTTTGTGGAAGCCCATGGGTGCTGAAACAGAGGCCTGTTTTACCGTGGATGCGTCAGGATATGCCCTGTCCTGTGGCGGCTTCAACGCCAGCCTTCGGGATTTTGGACGGATGGGGCAGGCTTATCTGGATGACGGTCGTGTTGGCGACAGGCAGGTCATACCGAAAGCCTGGGTCGAGGATGTCCGGAGCGGCGATCATGGTCTCTTCAACGACATCTCGCGAGAGGCGCTGCCCAACGGGCGCTATCGCAACCAGTTCTGGATCGAGGATGCCGACCGCATGGGTCATCTCAGCGTTGGGGTCTTCGGTCAATTCATCTATGTCTCGCCAGAGCGGGGTATGGTGTTTGTCAAACTCTCGACGTGGCCTGATTTTCTGGACGTGGAGCGCAAGAAAGACTTTCTGGCTGCCTGTCATGCCATTGCCCGCGCCTTGGGGCGTGATCTTTGAGACTTACTGTCCGAGTATGGCGGCGCGTTTTTGAGCGATGGTTTCGCTCTTGGCCTGTTGCATCCCGATGCGGAAGGATTTTTCAACGAAATCCAAATGCCCAGTCGCGGCTTTTTCAACCGCGTCGGCGTCACCGGGCAAAACCTTTTTTGCGATCAAACGATGCTCTTCAAGGAGCTTTGCACCGGTCCTGTGCACCGTGCACAGCTGCGTAGGATTTTAGAACACGCCGCGCCGAGGCATATCATATATAGACGCCATCATGTGGATCAGCATCGCAATGTGGCTGGCCCTGGTGATTTTGGCATGAAAAACAATATCCACTCTTGGATGAAACAACATGCCAACGACAGCCTCGGGGTCTCCGGGGGCTGTTGTTTTGACCCCATGCGTATGACTGTGGAAAAAGTGCAGGATTTAGACTATAACCCCCTTAATAAATGTTTCCTGGACACACAGGAACGACTTGAGGCAGAGACGGTGGTGACTCTTTTAAGACGGTAAGACTCTGGGTTTGCTCTGCTTTTTGCAGAGCCAGGCACCTTTGTTTCTGCTCGCAGGCGGGGCGAGCGCGTGGCGGACTATACGATTGCGATACTCCCTGAGAGTGATGTCACCATAAGTGGGGGCACCATTCTTGATGGTGTGACGCAAGGCGATGGATCGCATTTGGTGGGTGAATTTATCACATTGGGCGCAGGTCCCCTGACTCAGCTGGATATCACCGACAGCGGCAGTGACGCGGATTTTGACGACAATGACGGCAATCAAAGGCTAGACGGGGCGCAGACCTTTGATGGTGTGCTGTTTTCTGACGGCACGCGGATTGAGGCCGAGTATCAATTCGAACTTCGCGACAACGACACGGGTGAGATTTACCAGGTCATTGGCGTCAACCTACGCAACTCCTCACCGGCTTTCGGAACGGTTGAGGGGCTTGCGTTTGTTGGGCAGTTTCCGCCCCGAGGTGTGTCGCTAGAGGTCATCTCTGCGGCTGAAGGGCCGGGGTCAAGTGGGCAGACAGACATACCTGCCGTAGATTTTGTGACATGTTTCACACCGGGCGTTCTCATTGAAACATCGGCAGGGCCAAGGGCGATCTGCGACCTGTCCGTCGGGGATCAAGTGATTAACAAAGACGGAGCTGCCAAAACGATCCGCTGGATCGGCTGCCGCTGTTTTGATCGTGCAGCGCTGTTGACCAATCCAAAACTATGCCCGATCCGGATCACCGCGGGCGCACTGGGCTCTGGTTTGCCACGTCGCGATCTGCTGGTGTCGCGCCAGCACAGGATGCTGGTGCAGTCGAAAATCGCAGAGCGCATGTTTGGCGCATCCGAGGTTCTTGTGCCCGCCATTGCGTTGACCGCCTTGCCGGGTATTTACATCGAAAACGATGCGCAAAGTGTTGAATATATTCACCTTCTGTTTGACGCGCATGAAGTGATTTTCGCCGAAGGCGCGCCAAGCGAGAGCCTGTTCACAGGTCCTATGGCGCTCAGAGCGGTGAAAGGAGAAGCTTTGGAAGAAATCCTTACGATCTTTCCGCAGCTTGCGTCAGAGGACTACGAACCGACACCGGCTTGCTTCATTCCACCCGGAAAGTTGCAGAAAAAACTGATCGCCCGGCACGCGCGCAACAACAAACCCTTGCTTTGAACCCATACGGCTCAGCGCGTCTCAATCAGGCTGGCCAGTTTGAGACGCTGAATTTTGCCAGAGGGCCCTTTGGGCAATTCATCAAGAAAATGCACCGTGTCCGGGGTTTTGAAGGCTCCCAAACGTTCCTGGCAGATGCTCAGAAGCGTGGCAGACGTCAGGCCCGAGCCGTCCCTGACGCGTACAGCTGCTTCGATGGTTTCCCCGTAGCGCGCGCAGGACCGGGCAAAGGCGGCGGCCTCGACCACGTCGGGATGCGTGTAGAGCGCCTCGTCGACCTCACGTGGAGCGATATTCTCACCACCCTTAATGATTAACTCTTTTAATCTGCCGGTGACAAAAACGTAGCCTTCCGCGTCCATTTGCGCCAAATCACCTGTGCGAAGCCAGCCGTCCCGAAATGTATCCGCCGTGGCCTCTGGGTTTTTGAGATAGCCACGCATGACATTGGGTCCGCGGACCACGATCTCGCCCTCAGTGCCGGTTGGAAGAGATAGGCCCGATCCATCTTGTATCGCCACTTCGCAGCCATAGGCGATGCCCGGTGAACCGATTTTGCGGATGCCCGGGGGAAGGGGATTTGACAGGATTTGCGCCGCGGTTTCGGTGAGCCCCATGGTCTCAACAATCGGAATGCCAAAGCGGGCTTCAAAGGACGACTGTGTTTCAACCGCCAAAGCCGAAGACGCGGACCGCCCAAAGCGGATGCGTTCACGACAGGCCAAATCGGGCTCGGTATCGCTGTGCAAAAGATGCGAAATGATTGTTGGCACAACGGAAAACCAGGTAATTTTCGCCTCATCTGCTTGCGCCCAAAACTTTGAGGCGGAAAATTTGGGTACGATGGCAAATGAGCCACCTGATACAAGGCTGCCCATGACCGTAACGCAAAGCCCGTTGATGTGGTAGACCGGCAAAACGCAAAATCCGCAATCCTGCGGCCCAAGGTCATGGGCCATCGCGGTGGTCCAACCGCCCGCCAAAAGGCTGCCATGACTATGCACCACGCCCTTCGGGCGACCGGTGGTGCCAGAGGTGTACATCAAGAGCGCATCATCATCAGGCATGATTTCGTGCAACTGTGCTGTGGCCTGACCGTTCAAGGGAACGCGAACCACGCCTGCGTCGTTGGCCGCGTCAAACAGCGCTTCGCATTCGGCATGTACATAGCCGAATCTTGCTTCGGAATGATCCAGCGCATAGGCGATGGCATCATGCCCGGCGGCAAGGTTGATCATTGTGGCGCGAAACCCGCCATAGAGCGCGCCAAAGAAGGCCAGGAGACTCTCCAAGCTGTTGGGCGCAACAATGGCGACGCTTTCGCCTTTGCTGCAGCCTATAGAGGTGAGTTGCTCGGCAAAAGCCTGTGCGCCGCTGCGCAATGCAGTCCAGCTGACCTCCCCCCCAGTTCCGGGCAAAACCACTGCGACGCCGCCCGCCGCTGCCCGCGCATCCAGCCAATCGCGAACAGTTCCTTCCGGCGGCGTTGTGCGCGACAGATTCATTGCCCTGCGTCGCCCCAATACTCAGCAAAGATATCGTCAAGGCTGGGTTCGCGAGATGGGATTTCGCGAATAATCTTGGTGGTTTGCAGGAAATGCCTCCAGTGCAAGTTGTCATCGATGGCGTTGCCGCCCCATGCGCCGCACCCCATCGAGAGTGAAAACGGCATGCCGTTGGTAAACGAGCCTCCTGTGGCAAAGGTATGCGCCTGATTGACCACAATTCTGCTGGTGGGAATGTCGCGCGCCAGCCGGTGCGCGCGGTCGTCTTTGGAGGAATGCAGGCCAACGGAATGCCCTGCGCCCTGATGGCGTTGAATGCGTTGCGTAATCTGCACAGCATCGTCAAAATCCTTGGCTCGATAGAGCGCCAGAACCCGGCTTAGTTTCTCACCGCTGAGCGGATGTTCAGGGCCGATGCCTTGCGTCGGCACAGCGACGTATTCCGTGTCCTCAGGAACCTGACCCGTCAGGCCGAGGGCAGCAATCATCTTGTCTGCGTCCTGAGCGATTACGGATCGATTCAGATGGCCATCGGG
>JBCAZO010000124.1:0-6869 GCA_038532975.1 Pseudomonadota bacterium | reverse complement strand
AGATAGGTATCACGAAGAGGCTGGTGCGAAGGTTCTAGAGGCTTTCTTTCCGACCATTGTCACAGATTGTGTGCGGTATCATGTGGCCGCCAAGAGATATCTATGTGCCACTAACCCTGCCTATTTTGACGAACTGTCTGACGCGTCGGTGCATTCTTTGAACCTTCAGGGTGGGCCGATGAATGACCTTGAAGTCGCGGAATTTGAGCGTAACCCGAACGTGCAGGACATCGTTGCAGTTCGTTATCTCGACGATGCGGGTAAAGACCCGGACATGCAAACGCCTGATTTTGACCATTTCGCACCTATGGTACAGCGCGTTGTCGATGCGCATTGCACCGTGACATAGCGGGGTTGCTTACACAGCATTTGAAATATTGCAGGCCATCCGTCACGTTCTGACGAGAAAGGCCAATCTATGAACCCGTTCAAGGGAATTGCCCTCAAACTATGCGCGGTGATGCTCTTCATCGTTATGTCTGCTCTTATCAAAGCAGTGTCTGAACAGGTGCCTCCGGGGCAAGCCGTGTTTTTCCGGTCGTTTTTCGCGATCCCGGTCATTTTCGCCTGGCTTGCTCTTCGCGGTGAGATGCGGACAGGGCTCAAAGTAGAGTCGCGTATGGGTCATTTCTGGCGCGGCGTTGTGGGAACGACGGCAATGGGGCTGATGTTTGCCGGTCTTGGCCTTTTACCTCTGCCAGAGGTTACAGCATTGGGTTATGCTGCGCCGCTGCTGGTTGTTGTGTTTGCTGCGATGTTCCTTGACGAAAAGGTCGGTATCTTTCGGATTGGGGCCGTTGCGCTGGGGCTTGCTGGCGTCCTTATCGTTTTAACGCCGCGATTGACAACTTTGAGTGGGCCCAATGTCGAAACAGCGCAAGCTGTCGGTGCCGTTCTTGTTCTTCTAGGTGCGACATGTGCGGCATTAGCGCAGATATATATCCGAAAGCTTGTAAAGACAGAACAAACCAGTGCGATTGTGTTCTATTTCTCGCTTACGTCGACAGTTCTGTCACTCCTCACTTTACCCTTCGGATGGGTCATTCCTGGTTTAACAGAGACTGTTTTCTTGATTTCTGCGGGCATACTTGGCGGCGTGGCGCAGATCTTTTTGACGTCCGCATATCGATATGCAGATGCCAGTGTCATTGCGCCTTTCGACTACGCTTCGATGCTGTTTGCCATTGCAATCGGGTATGTTTTTTTCGATGAGATCCCGACGCAGCAGATGCTGATTGGCGGTGGGTTGGTCATACTGGCTGGCATTACCATCATATTGAGGGAGCGTCAGCTTGGCCTCAAACGGGGTGGAGCGCGGTCGCTCAAAACACCACAGGGTTAGCGATCAAGCCAAGCATATCGAAGGTAGGCAGGACGCATCAGCATTCTGCGAAAGCGCCCCAATGGAAAACGTCGGGGCACATGCCTCATAGGCGCTGGGTGCGGAAGTTTGGGTTCGATGCCGCGCACAAGATCGGCCAGCAACCGCCCTGTATAGCTTCCCATTGAGACACCGTTGCCGTGATAGGCAAAACCAGCAAACCCACCCTCCATTTCCGGAATTGGACCGGCATAGGGGATTAGATCGCGCGTCAGACAGACGAGACCCGACCAATAGTAAGGCGTCTCTACATGCGACCATGCGGGAAACATGGTGTCGAAATCTGAGCGGATTTTCTGGCGAATAGCACTTTCACTTTGAGGCGTATGGGTCAATCCTCCACGCATGCCAAATAGCATACGACCGTCCGGCATAAGCCTGAAGTAGTGCAGTAAATGTCGTGTGTCGTAGCACATCTGCGTGCTGGTCCATCCTTGTGCCAGTTGCTCATCATTACTGATCGGACGTGTGACAAGAACGCTGGATTGCGTAGGCAAATACCGGCCCGACATCCAGCTTGGAATGTTGTCTGAGCTATATCCATTGGTTGCCAAAATGAACTTTTTGGCCGTAACAGAGCCGCTTTTTGTGTGAAGTCGGTATCCTGTGCTGGATAATTTTTCGATTTTTGTCACGGCGCTTTTTGCAAAAATCTTGGCACCTGCGTTTTGCGCTGCATGCGCCAGACCAGATGCATATTTGCGGGGATTCAAGGCAAAGCCGATATTGACTGTTGCCGCACCATGGAATGGTCCGTTCATTCCAGCCTGGGCCAATTCTTCTGGAGGAATGATCTCGGTCTCAAGACCGTACAGATCCCATGTCTGGTCAACGCCTGCCTTCAGATTTTCAAAGTCCCGCCGTCTGTGCGCCAGTTGCGTTTCCCCATCGGAATGGCGGTCAACATCCAACCCAAGCCGGTCAATAAGACCATCAACAAATTCGACGGCTGATTTTTCGGCCTGGCAAAACCCTCGTGCTTCTTCTTTGCCAAAGCGTGCAACCAAATCCGCATGACTAGCCTTCGCGCCGCCTAAACAACAGAACCCACCATTGCGTCCCGACGCACCCCAGTAAGGGTGTCGTGCCTCTAGGACAGTTACGCTCAACCCTGCCTCGGCCAGGTGCAGTGCAGCGGACAAACCGGTAAAACCGGCACCTATGATCGCAACATCTGTTTTGATGTCCGAGTTTAACGATTGCCAATCCTGCGGCTCTACCGTTTCGGGCCACCAGCAGGATTCAATCGGACCCCCTCCATAGGCTTCATCTTCCCATATCCTGTCTAGGTCGCTCATAAGTGTTTAGCGGCTTTCTGACTGTTGGATTTGATCAAAAAGATCATACTGCTTAGAATAATAATGTATTCACCTCGTGTCCAAGCTCGCAAGCTAGGATTGATTGCAGCCTCTGAAAGGTACGGTTCTGATGAATAAGTCAGCTGGCAAGGTTGAAATAGCCATGCAAGGGCAGGCCTCGCTTCCGGCGCATCAAGTCATTTATCAGACTTTGCGAGACATGATCTTGTTCGGAGATCTGGCCCCGGGACAACCCGTGACTATTCAGGGTCTTACAAACCAACTTGGTGCAGGGATGACGCCTGTGCGAGAGGCCATTCGCCGCTTGACGGCGGAAGGGGCCTTGGAGTTTCAAGGCAATCGCCGTGTATGTGTTCCAACGCTCAGTGCTGAAAACATAAGTGAGCTTATCTTGGCGCGTCAGTGGCTTGATCCGCATTTGGCGCTAAGGGCAACAGAACGGGCGACGCTTGACGATCTAGCGCATCTTAAATCGCTTGATAATGCATTAGACCAAGCGATTGCACGCGGAGATTTGCGCGAGTATTTGCACGAGAACTATCAGTTCCACATACAAATTTATGCGATTGCTGATGCACCAATTCTGGCAGATTTGGCAGAGGGGCTTTGGCTTCGATTTGGACCATCTTTGAGGGTTGTCTGTGGGCGCATTGGCACTCAGAGCCTTCCCGACAAGCATAAGGATATTTTGGATGCGATGCATGCGCGTGATGCCGAAGCAGCGGCACGCGCCATCCGAGAAGACGTTATTCAAGGCATGGAGCAGGTGCGCCAATCACTGGAAGTCGGTTCCAAGTAACCGAGTTGATTGACTCAAAATAATTTGATCATATTCTGCATGCACGGCGACGAGTGCCGTTTTCCAAAATCTGAGAGGTGCGCCATGTCGCTGATCACCAACCATATGCCCACCAGTGAATTGCAGGCTCTTGATGCTGCGCATCACTTGCATCCTTTCACGCATGGTCATGACTTGGCCAAGAAAGGTGCGCGGGTGATTACGCGGGCCAAAGGTGTCACCTTGACGGATAGCGAAGGAAACGAGTTTCTCGATGCGATGGCGGGGCTTTGGTGCGTGAACCTTGGCTACGGGCGGCACGAGCTGGCCGAGGCAGCTGCGCGTCAAATGAAAGAGCTTCCCTATTACAATACGTTTTTCCAGACGACACATGTTCCTGCGATCGCCCTGGCGGACAGGCTAGCAGAACTGACGCCGTATGATCTGAACAACGTGTTTTTTGCCAGTTCTGGATCTGAGGCCAACGACACAAACATTCGTCTTGTCCGCACTTATTGGCAGGAGAAAGGCCATCCTCAAAAGAACATCATTATCACCCGCAAGAATGCCTATCACGGATCCTCCATGGGCAGCGCATCACTGGGCGGGATGGCCTACATGCACGCCCAGGGCGGGATGCCGATCCCGGATATTCATCATATTGATCAACCACATTGGTGGGCCGAGGGCGGAGATATGGACCCCAATGAGTTTGGCCTACAGCGTGCACGCGCACTTGAAGAGGCTATTCTTGAGCTGGGCGAAGATCGCGTAGCAGCCTTTATTGGTGAGCCGATCCAAGGTGCTGGCGGTGTGATCATTCCACCAGAAACCTACTGGCCCGAAATCCAGCGCATTTGCGACAAGTACAACATTCTTCTGATTGCCGATGAGGTGATTTGCGGATTTGGGCGCACAGGTAAGTGGTTTGGCTGTGAAACCATGGGCATTCGCCCTCATATCATGACAGTCGCCAAGGGGATCAGCTCTGGTTACGCCCCAGTGGGCGGTTCGATTGTGTGTGATGAGGTGGCCGAAGTACTCAACAATTGTGAGTTCAGCCATGGGTATACCTATTCAGGTCACCCAGTGACTTGCGCAGTTGCGCTCGAAAACCTGCGTATTCTTGATGAAGAGGGCATTGTCGAGCGGGCTGGAAACGAAACAGCGCCTTACTTGAAAGAAAAGTGGGAGACGCTTGCAGATCACCCATTGGTTGGCGAGGCTAAAGTCATCGGCTTGATGGGCTCTATCGCGTTGACCCCGGATAAAGCCAGCCGCGCCAAGTTTGCATCAGATGCGGGGACTGTTGGCTTGATGTGTCGTGAGCATTGTTTTGCAAACAGCCTGATCATGCGGCATGTGGGTGATCGTATGGTGATTTCGCCGCCCCTTATCATCACCAAAGATGAGGTGGATCAGCTAATTGCGCGCGCCTCGCGGGCGCTTGACCTGACGCATAAGCAGTTGATCGATGAAGGCATGATGAAGGCGGCCAGTTAAACCGCGCTCCATCATGGTTTTACAAAGAGCTTTCTGGGCATGTCGCAAAAACTTTCGGCAGGTCCTGTGTCTTTGATCAGGATAGACTCCGTCGTCTCAAGACCCCAGGTGTCCATCCAAAGTGCAGGCATGAAATGAAAGGTCATACCGGGCTCTAGTACGGTGGTATCCTCGGTGCGTATTGATGCAGTCCGTTCACCCCAGTCAGGGGGATAGCTTAGCCCGATGGGATACCCCATGCGCCCTTCCCGCTTGATGCCGTATTTGGCCAACACTTCCATAAACGCGTTCGCAATGTCACAAGTCCGGTTGCCCGCGCGTGCCGCTTCCAGTCCAGCTTCGATCCCTTCGATCTGAGCTTTTTCGGTTTCGAGCATGTCATTTGGTGGGGTTCCCAGAAATACCGTGCGACAAAGCGGGGCATGATATCTATGGTGACACCCCGACAATTCAAAAAACGTGGCTTCTCCAGCTTTCATAGGGTCTCCGTTCCACGTTAAATGCGCCGCTGTGGCATCGAGACCAGAAGGGGTAAGCGGCAAGATTGCAGGGTAGTCACCCCAAACATCATCAACGCCAGAAATTCCAGCGTGGAAGATATCAGCCACCAGATCGTTTTTTCGCATTCCCGGCTCGGCGCGTTCAATCGCGGTGTGCACTACCTTTTCCGAAATTTTGGCAGCACGACGGATCATCGCGATTTCGTCTTCTGACTTCACCAGCCGTTGCCAATTCACAAGAGCGGTTGCGTCAACCAGTGTGGCATTTGGCAGCTCAGTTTCGAGCACTGCATGCGCTTTGGCGGAGTAATAGTAGTTTTCCATCTCAACGCCGATACGCGCATTTGATAGACCCAAATTTGTAATGTGTCGTGCAAGATCCTGCATCGGATGCCGTTCAGTGGATTGTACGAAATTATCCGAGTAACCAAGGATAAACTGATCTTTCATCCAGCAGGTTCTGCGCCCACCTAGCATATCCATATAGCGTCCCCACCAGATTGGCTGGCCATCAAGTGTTAGCAGGACGCCTTGGTGCACATAAAATGACCATCCGTCATATCCTGTGAGCCAATTCTGATTTGACGGGTCAGTTACAAACAATAAATCAATATTTGCCTGCTCCATGGCTCGGCGTGTCTTGGCGATTCGACGGTCGTATTCTGCATTGGAGAATGGCGTGCGTTTTTGGGTCATGATGGTCTCATCCTGTACGGCCCTTCATTCAAATCCCATTCGAAACCCCAGGTCAAAAGCGAATTTGGTGCGACGTTTCTCATCTAAGGGCCACCTAACTATTGACGCTTTGAAAAAGAGGCACACATCTGCATACAAATTGTGAGGAGGAGTGTGCGATTTTTTCGCGAGATATACGTGTCGGCGTAATCTTGGTCATCTGTGTGATTGCGCGTGTTTAATATTGCTCACTTCTTTGATTCTGCGTCACAAACTGACGTAGAAAAGATGAAGCAAGGTTCGACAAGAAACGGGAATTTCTTGCGTTCTTGTTGCAAAGCCAGACCGCTGATTGCGGTTCGGTGCTTTGGTGCCTTTGAAACTTGATCGAGGGCTAAGAGGGACTGAAGATAAAGAAGGGTGAAATGACGGACATAGTTTGCCTATTGGGTAGCCCGCGCAAGGCTGGTAACAGTGATCTGTTGGCTGAACGGTTTTGTGCTGCAGCAGAAGTCCATGGCGCACAAACTCAGACTCATTCTCTACGCGATCTCCGCTTTCAAGGGTTCACAGAGCACAACGGTCATATGACAAAATATGGCCCTGATGATGATCTTGGGCCTGTGCTTGCCGATGTAGAAACTGCAAAAGTAGATGGGCGTTGCGAGCACCAGAACATCTGCAGTTTCTACATCGGCAAGCACAGGCCCAAG
>JBCAZO010000123.1:0-6897 GCA_038532975.1 Pseudomonadota bacterium | reverse complement strand
GGCTCGGTCAATGGCCTGCTCAAACCGCTCGGGCAATTGCCGTTTTGCGCCCCGGCGGCCGTTGCCGACAATGACCTGCGCGGGAATATCGCGCCAATACACCACGGTGACATCTACCATCGCTGATTCCTCATGCTCAGTTGTCCCCTCATAATGCAGGCCCGGTATCACACGGCGTCGTTTTTCGACTTAACACAGTCACCGAGCGACGTCTTCTGGCGCGGGTATACCGGCTTTGCGCGCACTGAACCACCTATGCGCCCTTGAATTCCGGTCAAGTCTCATATGAGGCGCGTTCAATGCTTGCGCGAAAGCCATCGGATGACTACTTTGTAACCAACTCGAAATGGAGGGCGTAAGCGATGGCGCCCAAGCGTCCCGTTGGTGCGGGCGCTATCCCGAAACAGGTAGAGAGCCCCGCACTGACCAAGCCCGCATCCGGGCCGCTCTATGCGGCGTTGGATCTGGGCACAAACAGTTGCCGTATGCTGATTGCCCGGCCAGAGGGCGATCAGTTCAAAGTTGTGGACAGCTTCTCGAAATCGGTTCAGCTCGGGACCGGACTTGAAAACTCGGGCAAGCTGTCCCGCTCTTCCATTTACCGCACCATTCAGGCGCTGCGCGTGTGTCAGCAAAAGATCAAACGGCACAAGGTCAAACGCATGCGGCTTGTGGCGACCGAGGCGTGTCGACGCGCCAGCAACGGCGAGGCGTTCATGGCTCGTGTCCGACGCGAAACCGGCCTGCCGTTGGAGATCATTGAACCGCAGGAAGAGGCGCAATTGGCCGTAGTGTCCTGCGCGCCTTTGGTGAGCAAAAAGACAGAGCAGCTTTTGGTCGTGGATATCGGTGGCGGCTCAACCGAGCTTGTCTGGATCGACCTCAAGGATGTGCGCCCACGCGAGCGCGTGCAGGCGATCATGCGGATGCATGGCGGGTTTCCCACCTGCGACGGAGAAGGCTCCAAGGCGCGCGTTGTCGACTGGATCAGCGTGCCTTTGGGTGTGGCGACGTTGCGAGATCAGTTTCGGGATGTGGAAGACGACGCCGCGCGCTTTGCCCTCATGAGCTGGTTCTTTGAGGAAAACCTGGCCGAGTTCGCGCCCTACAAGGATGAGCCGCCACGCGAAGGATTTCAGATCGTGGGCACATCCGGCACCGTGACCACCGTCGCAGCCAGCCATCTTGGCCTCAAACGCTATGACCGCAACAAGGTCGACGGTTTACGCATGACCAGCGACGAGATCGACAAGGTGATCCGCACCTACCTTCAGATGGGTCCCGAAGGGCGGCGGGCCGATCCGCGCATCGGCCTGGACCGTCAGGCACTCATCATGTCCGGGGCGGCTATTTTGCAGGCGCTCTTGCGCTGCTGGCCCACCGACCGGTTGTCTGTGGCCGACCGAGGTCTGCGCGAGGGCATGCTCTACGCGCAAATGGCGGCGGATGGGGCACTGGGCGAGGGGTGTGAGTGATGGCCAAGAAACCCACCGGCAAAAACACCTCTGGCCGCGGTCAGCGGGATCTGACAGTCAAGGTCAAGACCGCGAGGGGGCGCAAGCTCAGCTCGACGCGCTGGCTTCAGCGGCAACTGAACGATCCGTATGTCAAACGCGCGCAGGCCGAAGGCTATCGCGGGCGCGCGGCCTACAAGATCATGGAACTTGATGACAAGTTCCGCTTTCTCGTACCCGGTGCGCGGGTGGTTGACCTCGGCTGCGCCCCCGGCGGCTGGTGCCAGGTGGCGGTGCCGCGTGTGAACGCGCTTGGGGAGAAAAAGGGCAAGGCGGTGGGCACCATCCTTGGCATTGATTTGCAGGAGGTCGATCCCATCCCCGGATGTGACATTCATGTACTCGATTTCATGGAAGACGGGGCCGATGACAAGGTCAAAGACTGGCTCGGCGGGCAGGCAGACGTTGTGATGTCAGACATGGCCGCGGCTTCATCGGGCCACAAACAGACCGATCACCTGCGGATCATCGCGCTTTGCGAGGCGGCGGCGTATCTGGCCTTTGACGTGCTGGACAAGGGCGGCACGTTTGTGTCCAAGGTGCTGGCAGGAGGCGCAGAAGGCGAATTGCAGAAGATCCTGAAACAGCGTTTCAGCAAGGTCGCCAATGTGAAACCACCCGCATCCCGCGCGGACAGTTCCGAAAAATTCGTTGTCGCCACAGGATTTCGTGGGGCGGATTAGCCGCGCGGGTTGAGAGACCCCAAAGCGCGCGACAAAAGCTCCTGTTCGCTCATCTGGCGCTCTTCTACCGGGTGCGCGGCCGGAATGGTATGCTGGGTTGCAATATTTTCCTGCCGCAACAGCTCAAACAGCTTCGCGTGACGCACGAAAGTGGGTTCTTCTTGCTCGTCTGACATTGCACACGCGCCTCAATCCGTGTGCCCCCAATAGGGTTCATAACGCGTTAATAGGGCAGATTTGGCCCGGCCATGGCGCGATTTCGTGACGCTACAAGGGCGGAATGTGGCGGAGAGACAGGGATTCGAACCCTGGGTGGGCTTGCACCCACAACGGTTTTCGAGACCGCCCCGTTCGACCACTCCGGCACCTCTCCGCGGGGGTCTGGAGCGTGCGTGTAATCGGCTTTGCGCAGGCTGGCAAGGGGGGAAGGGAGTATCGGATGATTTGAGTTGCTGATGTCTCAGACTAAAGGCGAAATGCTTTAGTTATGAGCAGCTTCACTTCTTCCTCTGAGCGCCAATGCATTTTCCGGCAGCATTTTCTCACCCCCAAGGAACTCGCCGACTGTTTTTCCCCGATGCCGGTGCTCTCCAAAGAAGAAATCAAACGTTTCTCTTAGTGCCACACGGCGCCCCATGCGCGTGTACCAGCGCATGGCATGGCGAATGTCGCGATCGGGGTGGAGAAAACTTCTCCAGAGGGCTTTGGGTCGCGCCTGCAGGCGCAACTCTATAGCTTTGACCCAGAGAAAAACTCTCCAAGCTGGAACTTTCTTGGTTTCTAGGACCTGATGCTTGTAATCCCATAGCCGAAGATCGGACTGGATAACTTTACGATGCTTGGAAATCTCATAAAACGGCGTCCACCTATGCGGAGTTGCATAGACAGACATGATTTGGTCCGGATCATAGCGCAGCAGCTGACGCATCAATGCGAAGTAGTCTCTGTCAGTTTCTTCCTCAAATCCAACCGCGAAGGTACAAAGGCCAATCATACCATGCTCACGCAACAACCGTATGGCCGCTTGGTCAGTCGAGGGCGTGGAGCCCTTCCGGATCTTGGCAAGGGTATCTTCGTTCATCGCTTCGAGTCCAAGCAAAAAGCGCAAGACCCCGGCTTTCTTGTAAAGATGCAGGATATCCGCATCTCGCACGATGTCGCCGGCTCGCGTTGATCCAATCAAAATAACAGGGACGTTTTCCGCAATCAGCGCTTCCAGGAAATCTTTCCAACGACGGCGAGAAGACGTGGGGTTCTCGTCTGCGAAATTGATTAGCTCGACACCGTGTTCGCGGTGCAACCATGCAATTTCCTGTGCCAAACGGACAGGGTTTCTGTGACGCCACTTGGTCCAAAATCCACGTTGCCCGCAATATGTGCACAGATGCGGACAGCCACGCGAGAATTGCAGTACAACGGACTTTTTCCCTCCCCAATATGAATAGTCATTTAAATCAATCAATTCCCAGCCGATCCGATAGGCGTCAAGATTCTTGATCATGCTTGCAGCGCGCGTGGCGACTGGTCCTTCTGGAGAGCGGTAGGCAATGCCCGCAACATCAGAGACAGAAAGACCGTTTTCCAACGCATTTAAGAGTCGTTGTGATGTCTCTTCTCCTTCTCCTCGCACAATAAAATCTATCTCATCGCATTCGGCCAAAACATCTTTCCAGTGGTAAGTTGGATAGACGCCTCCGTAGACAATCGTGACATCTGGCAAAACCTGCTTCAGCTCCCGGGCAATGCAGACAACAGTGGGATGGGCCGAAGTCGATCCGGAGTGTCCGATCAGAACGGCATCTGGAGACTGAGTAACAATCTCCTTAATAATCGCAGAAACCGGCAGATTTCCTGGGTCTGCATTCAGCAAACGAACAGAGTGACCAGCATCAATTAACGGTCCACCGATGGACAATAAGCCAAGTGGGGGCAGGTTCTCTTTTGGAATGCGACTGCCAATTGCGGAATGCGGGGGGTGTACAAGCAATATGTTCATGCTCGCCATCTGTGTAATGCTTCGAAATCAAACAAGCGTGCAGGCCCAGAATGCGAAAATCCTGCACGGAGAAACCTGAACCAATACGACATTCGGCTTTGAGTGAGATGTCGATGCGTCGCCTAACGGTCTGTCCATCGGGCAAAAATGGTGTGCTGTTGGCAGAATCCAACGTTCAAACCAGACATTGTACCTGCTGTTTCCGCCACTCTCACCATCTCCCGCAACCAATCCTACCGCCCATTCCGGCATGATCACGCAAGGTTCATTAGCTTTGCCTTGAGCAACATTGCAGGGGAGGGGCGAAACCCATTAGGGTGGCGCAAAGGGTGAAGCAAGCGAGGGTATCTTGAGGGAGTTACGTATTTTTCGTCCGCTGATCTGGCTGACGCTTCTGGGAGCTATGCTGGTGGCAAGCCTGCCTGCGCGCGCCGCCGAGCGTGACCGCCTGGAGGCGTTCTTGCAGGTCACAGGGTTTGATGTTGCACTTGAAAGCATCGGCCTGGCCGCAGGCGACGCACCGGGGCTTCTGGGCATGCAGGCCAGTGATTTCGGCGCTGATTGGACACGCACGGCTGAAGAAGTGTTTGACACGCAAACTATGCACACCATGGCGATGGATATTCTTGAGGCGGCACTGAGCGATGATCTTCTGACCCATGCCGCCGCCTTCTATGCATCGCCCTTGGGCCAGCGTCTTGTGGAGGCGGAGAACGCATCGCATATGGCCAATGATGAGGCCAAGCAAAGCGAGGGTACTGCGCTTGTCGCTGACTGGGTGGCCGATGGGGATGCACGGGTGGATATTCTGCGTCAGCTCAACCAGGCCGTCGATGCCGCTGATACCGGCGTGCGGGCTGTGCAGGAGATTCAGGTGCGGTTCTTTTTGGCTGCGTCGCGATCCGGTGTTCTGGATTATGATATCGACGAAGAGATCTTGCGCCGCGTGATCAAGCAAGGCGAGGCGGAGCTGCGTGTAAACTTGCAAGTCTCGGCACTGGCCAATGCGGCCTATACCTACCAGGATTTTTCCGAAGAGGACATTCGCGCCTATCTGGAGGCGCTAGAGCATCCGGACATGCAGCTTGTTTATGAACTGATGAACGCGGTTCAATATGAGATCATGGCCAACCGGTTTGAGGTTCTGGCCGGACGTATGGCCGATCTGCACCCCGGACAGGAGTTGTGATGACACGGGTTCTTTCACTGGCATTCGCATCGGTTTTCACCGTGCTGAGCGTCGTGCCCATGGCACGCGCGGCAGGCGAGGATATGGCGGCGCTGATTGACGCGCTTCGGGTCGATGAGACGGTTGAAATCATGCGCAAGGAAGGGTTGCGCTACGGCTCGGAGCTTGGGGAGGAGATGCTGCCGGGGGTGAATGCAAAGACCTGGCAGGACCAGGTGGCCCGCATCTATGACACCGAGAAAATGGCGCAGGCGGTGACGCAGGGATTTGAAACAGCTCTGGAGGGCAAGGAAATTGCCGAGGTCGTGGCGTTCTTCACGTCCGAGACCGGGCAGGAGATCGTGTCGCTTGAGCTTTCGGCGCGCGAGGCGTTTCTAAGCGAAGACACCGAGATGGCCGCGATGGACGCCTATGAGCGCGCACGAGATGAAAACTCCGAACTGTTTCAGCAGGTTGAGACGCTGATCTCAGACAGTGATCTGGTGGATTACAACGTCATGGGCGCGCTCAATTCCAATCTGATGTTCTATCGCGGGCTCGCCGATGGCGGGGCCTTTGAGATGAGCGAGGAAGACATGCTCGCCGATGTATGGTCGCAGGAAGGCGAAATCCGCCATGATTCCGAAGGATGGCTGGGCGCGTTTCTCATCCTGGCCTATCAGCCTTTGGAAGAAGATGAGCTTGAGGCGTACGCCGAGTTCTATCGCTCGGAACAGGGTAAGGTTTTGAACGCCGCCATTTTTGAGGCTTATGACCAGATGTATGAAGAGCTGTCCTATCTTCTGGGACGGGCTGTGGCGCAGCAGATGCAGAGCGAGGAGCTTTAGAGTTTCGGATTTTGCTTGGCAAAATCCGACAGCTGCGAGGGACCGGCCCCTCGCGCTCCCCGGGGTACTTGCAACAAGAAAGAAGCGGACACTTCGTCAGACGGATGGGCGCAAGGCGATAGCTGGCTGATTATGGGCGCGTTTGAAAGCGCGGCTGAGCGCTTCGGGCGAGCCATAACCGTAACGGCGCGCAATGGTCTGGATGCGGTCCCCGCGTTCGGCATCCTGACGGGCCAGCACCATGCGCCACCGGCGCAGATAGGCGGCCGGAGGCTCTCCGACTTTGCTTCGGAATAATTCGGAAAACCGGGATTGCGACAGACCCGCGTGCCGGGCCAGATCATCGCCCTGCCATTTGCGGCCCGGATCATCATGCATGGCGACAATCGCGCGGCTCAGGCGCGGATCGGCAAGACCGGCGAGCAGGCCCACATCCGTTGATCCACGCTCAATGGTCATCCGCAACAGTCGAATAAGCAGCACCTCACCCAACCGGTCCAATACCGCGCCCGCCCCGCACCGGCGGGTGGTGCTCTCGGCCTGAAGGGCCATGAGGATGTGGATGACCTCAGGCTCGGCATCGAGTTGCAGCGCCACTTCGGCGGGCAGGGCGCTCAGGAACGGGTTGGTGGCTCCGCCCCAGTCAGCCTTTGCAGCAAAGCCGATACGTTCTGTTGCCGCACAGATA
>JBCAZO010000122.1:0-6903 GCA_038532975.1 Pseudomonadota bacterium | reverse complement strand
CCGCGGTCACGCTATATTTGGGGAATTAGGATCGCTTGGTGAACAATTTATAGTTTTCCCATGGGCAGTACGCTTCTCATCCTCCGCCGCAGCCATGCATGTACCCCGCCCATAATGTAGTCACAGCTCAGCCGAGCGAAGTGCGCTTTTATCTTGATCAGAGGGGTAAGAGAGGCCATATATCCTAAGTGACTGATAGAAATGAAAGAAATTCAGAAATCACACGTGCCCTCTGGCGTGCGCGATTAAAAGACAGAAAGTATTGGGCCGCTGGTGCAGTCTTGATACTAAGCCTCCTGCTACTGGCTATATTACTCGTTCGCATTCCCGCATCTGTTACATTCACCAAGGCCCGGATCGACACAGTTGCACAGTTTCAAGGTGATCTTGGCACCCGCCAAGTCTACACTGCCACGGGTCTGGAGGGTCAGCACTATCCGCTTGTGGCGCGAAGTCTCGACGCACCTGGCCCTCTTGTTGAAGGCCAAATCGTTTGCCTGCGCGTCCAGAAAGATCGCTTCACTGGCCGCATCTCGGCCCGGCATGCGCCAGAAAACCCCACTTGTCGCCCAAATTTGCACACAACCAAGTGAAAACTTGTCAGGAATAATCTCCGACCACCGCGCGTATACCTCCTGAACAACGCGAAAAGGTTTTTGTCATGCGCATTCTGGTTTTCCTCTCTCTTCTTCTTGCCGCCCCTGCTTTTGCGGCCCCTGAAACCTATCGGCTCAATGCCCCGGAGTCCGTGGTCGGCTTCACCTACCAATTCCAGGGCAATCCCAGCCAAGGTCGCATGCCGGTGAAAGCCGCGCGTATGGTGCTTGATCTGGACAATGTTCCGCGCAGCCAGGTGGACGTGACGCTTGATGCGCGCCGGGCCAAAGCGGGCTTCATCTTTGCCACACAAACGATGAAGGGGCCTGAGGTGCTGCACACCCAAGCCTACCCAGAAATCCGGTTTCAATCCACGAAAGTCGTCGGTGATCTTAGCGGTGCCAAGGTTCAGGGGAACCTGACCGTGCGCGGGGTGACACGGCCTGTGACGCTCAATGCCGGGCTTTATCGGCAGGGTGGTACGGAGGTTGGCGATCGAAGCCGCCTCATTGTGCAACTCACCGGCTCGATCAGCCGCGCGGCATTTGGCGCAGACGGGTTTCCCGGATTTGTCGATGATCGGATCGACCTCAACATTATCGCCCGTATCGAGAAGTAACACCGCCGAGGCGAAAACGACATCGATCTGTCGAAAAGCCTATGGTCTGAGAGCCATGCGCATGCAAAGTTGCAGTCATGCGCATGCTCATTTCTTTTGCCGCCCTGTTTTTATCAGTTGTGTTGATGCAGCTTTCGACAGGTGGGGTGGCCCCGCTTGATGCGCTCTCGGGCATCACACTTGATTTCTCAACACAACAGATCGGTTTTCTCGGCTCGGCGCATTTCTTTGGCTTTTTCATAGGCTGCTGGTGGGCCCCGCGCCTCATGGGCTCCGTAGGCCACTCACGTGCTTTTGCGGCTTTCACGGCGGCAGGCGCGATTGGCCTCATTTCTCACATGCTGGTGGTCGATCCTATAGCCTGGGCGGTGATGCGGGTCGCCTCGGGTATCTGCGTGGCGGGGTGTTACACGATTATCGAAGCCTGGTTGCAGGCGAAAGTGACCAATGAGACACGCGGGCGGGCCATGGGCACCTACCGGATCGTCGATATGGGTGGACAGCTTGTTGCGCAATCGCTGATTTCGGTTCTGGAACCAACATCCTATGTCTCTTACAACATTCTTGCGATCATCTGCTGCGCATCGCTTTTGCCGCTGACGTTGACCACAGTGCGCCAGCCAGAAACCCCGGCTGCGCCACGTTTGCGGCCCAAACTGGGGTTGGAGATCTCGCCTTTGGCCACCGCGGCCGTGGTCGTCGCAGCCCTGTCGAGCGCCACCTTCCGCATGGTTGGGCCGCTCTATGGCGAACAGGTGGGCTTGAGATTGGATCAGATCGCCTGGTTCCTGTCGGCCTTCATCCTTGGCGGCGCTTTGGCGCAATACCCTGCCGGCTGGCTTGCGGATAAATTTGACCGGCGCAAGGTGATGATCTGGCTCTCGGTCGCAGCCATCCTGTGCTGCGTGATCACGGCCCTGGTTGATACCATGCATCCTACCGGCGTGATGTTGACGGCATTTCTGTTTGGTGCGACGTCCTTCCCGATCTATTCGGTTGCCGCTGCGCACGCCAATGACTTTGCCACCTCCGAACAGCGCGTCGAGCTTTCTGCTGCGCTCATGTTCTACTTTGCCATCGGGGCCATAGCGGCCCCCTACCTCGCCTCCAGCCTGATCGACTGGTACGGGCCACAAGCCATGTTCCTGATGATTGCAAGCGCGCATGGAGTTTTGATCTTCTTCAGCATGCTTCGGATGCTGGTACGCCCGACACTGGCACTTCGGACGCGGTATGTCTGGGCCCCGCGCACGTCGTTCACCATAGGGCGGCTGACAAAATCGGACCGCGAGCCGCAAGAAAGCCGCCGCCTTTAAAGCGTGTTTTGAAAAGTCTTGAAATCTGTAAAGAGCGTCGCCGCATCAGACAGGCTCCTGGCACTGCAAAACCGCGTCAAAGCCATATTATCGCCGTAGAGAAATTGCACGTTTTGGAAGTTTTTCGCCAAAGGTGCTCCATGATGAGATGCATTAAGACTTTATTCACCGCACTTCTGTTTCTTCTCCCCAGTCTAGCTCAGGCCGCCGATGTCTACGAGGACATCTCCAAAGACGACCTTTGGGCGGTCATTGAAGCAAAGGATTTTAAGGCGGCAGAGGAGCTTTTTGCAAAGTCACATTCATATGCCATGCAAAACGCGGATGCCCTAAATCACACGCGCTGGCTTTTTGAGGTGTTTGGAACAAACAACCCCAAAGTCGGCCAGTTTGCGGAAGGTTGGCTTGATGCGTATCCACAGTCAGCTTACGCAAACACAGGACAGGCTTGGGTTCTCTACACAACCGGTTGGTATATTCGGGGTGAAGGGCCTGCGCGCGGTTTGTTCTACGATGCGATGGCAACTTTCACCCAAATGCATCGTGAGGCGTGGGACGCCGCGGAGCGCGCACACAAAATTGCGCCCGACCTGCTTCCTGCGTCTGACGCCATTCTCCGTCTGGCCAATTCGACCCGCAACCAGAGCAAGGCGCTCGAAGTGTTTCATGCTGTCATGACGGAGACCCCGAATGCCGGGACACTCAGTCGTGCCATAGACTTGACCAATCCCGGCTGGGGCGGAAGTTGGAGATTGACCGAGCATATCTGCGATGAATATGCGCCGCTTGTAGAAATCGAAGGCCGCAAAAACAATGTATTGCGATGCAAGATTTTTGCTGCGGGCAACTATCACATGCCCACGCACGGCGATTGGTATATGCAGGAAGCAGCCAAGCGGGAATTTCCCGATCTTGATTATCTCTATGCGAAAAGGGTCTCGACCCGAACTGCAACCAAAAAACAAGCTGCCTTTCTGCATGAGTACCTGACAAACCCGGACGTCACAAACCACGAACTGGCTTATGACTTCGACTCTGACCTCGCGCGAAAATATGGCTACGAGTTTCTCTACGAAAGTCACATTCGTCGCGCCAAGGAACATGCCAATGCCCAGATTGAGCGTGACCCTTACAATCCGGATCTGCTGGAAACACTCCTGAAGGATATCGACGGATTCTCCATCACTGAGGACGACCGTTTGCGTATGTCTGTGATTGAACGCACACCGCGTGAAGACAAGGTCGAATACTCCCGACGTCTGCTGCAATCGTCCCCATATGACCCGGAGCTATGGAAACAATTCGCTCGGTACAAATTCAATGCCAACAACGCAAGCCATGCTTTGCTGGACGAGCCATACCTTACGAATTCCATCGTTTATGAGAACCACGACAGCTATGCCCTGCAAGGGTTTGCAACATCGAGATGGATGTTGTTGTCGCAACTGGAGCGTCTGGAATGGGAGACCGAGCAACCACGTTGGAAAGAACAAACCCCAGAGCAGCTTGAGCGGAACACAGCTATTCTCGAAAGCTGGATCGCACGTCGGGAAACTCTGGACCTTGATGCACAAATTCGCTGTCCGATGATGCGGGCATACAGGCTCTACGAAATGTTATGCGGCAGGCCGGGCCAAGGGGCGTGCCAGATTCAACCCCAGATGAAGGAAATGCTGGAAATCGTGCGAGATGACGTCAACGAACGCCGTGTTTGCACAGGCGTGATGGCCGCGTCAGAATATGACCTCTATTTTCAGCCCATTGATGTTGATCTCTATGCCCCTGTGCCCGACTAAGTTTTGCCGGTTCTGCTGCTGGCAAACGTATCTGCATTCGGGCGGGCAGCAACAGCACCCATCGGGGCACTGGTCCTAACGCCCACCATGGGCTAAAGGACGACGAAACACCCCAAGGATTTCGTCATGGCGCGTCACCTGATCACCTCTGCGATCCCTTACATCAACGGGATCAAACATCTTGGCAACCTCGTCGGCAGCCAGCTGCCTGCTGATCTTTATGCGCGATATTTGCGCGGGCGTGGACATGAGGTGCTGTTTCTCTGCGCCACGGATGAACACGGCACACCTGCCGAGTTGGCTGCGGCCAAGGCGGGCAAGCCTGTGGCGGAGTATTGCGCCGAGATGTGGGAGGTGCAGGACAAGCTGGGCAAGGGTTTCCGGCTCAGCTTTGATCACTTCGGACGTTCCTCCAGCCCACAGAACCACGCCCTGACCCAGCATTTCGCCGGGCGTTTGGCCGATGCTGGTCTGATTGAAGAAGTCACTGAGAAACAGGTTTATTCCAATGCCGATGGCCGGTTCTTGCCGGATCGCTATATCGAGGGCACCTGCCCTAATTGTGGCTATGACAGGGCGCGCGGCGATCAGTGTGAGAATTGCACCAAGCAGCTTGACCCCACAGACCTGATTGAACCGCGTTCGGCCATTTCAGGATCAACCGACCTTGAAGCGCGTGCGACAAAACACCTTTACCTCAAACAAAGCCAGATGCGCGACCAACTCAACGCCTGGATCGACAGCAAATCCGACTGGCCGATCCTGACCACGTCCATCGCCAAGAAATGGCTCAATGACGGAGACGGGTTGCAGGATCGCGGCATCACGCGCGATCTGGACTGGGGGATTCCGGTCAAGCGCGGCGATGCCGATTGGCCGGGCATGGAAGGCAAGGTCTTCTATGTCTGGTTCGACGCGCCGATTGAATACATCGCCTGCGCAGGCGAGTGGGCCGAGGCCGCCCCGGGCCGCGATTGGGAGCGCTGGTGGCGCACCGACAAGGGCGCCGAGGACGTGCGCTACACCCAGTTCATGGGCAAGGACAACGTGCCCTTCCACACACTCAGCTTCCCGGCCACGATCCTTGGCTCCGGCGAGCCGTGGAAACTGGTCGACTACATCAAGTCGTTCAACTACCTGAATTATGATGGCGGTCAGTTCAGCACGAGCCAGGGCCGCGGTATCTTCATGGATCAGGCGCTGGACATCCTGCCAAGCGACTATTGGCGCTGGTGGTTGCTCAGCCATGCGCCAGAAAGCTCAGACAGTGAATTCACATGGGAGAATTTCCAGACATCCGTGAACAAGGACCTCGCCGATGTACTGGGCAATTTCGTCAGCCGCGTGACCAAGTTCTGCCGATCGAAGTTTGGTGAGACTGTGCCCGAGGGAGGAAGTTACGGCGCGCAGGAAGAGGCGCTCATCGCGGACCTGACTACGCGCCTGCGCGCTTACGAGGGGCATATGGAAGCCATCGAGGTGCGCAAATCCGCCACCGAGCTGCGTGCCATCTGGGTGGCGGGCAACGAATACCTGCAATCCGCCGCGCCCTGGGCCACGTTCAAGGAAGACCCCAAGAAGGCCGCGATGCAGGTGCGCCTCGCGCTCAACCTGATCCGCTTTTATGCCGTGCTCTCGGCACCGTTCATTCCGGATGCCACCGCGCGGATGCTGTCGGCGATGAACACGCTCGACACAAACTGGCCCGAGGATGTGAACGCCGCGCTTTCAGCTTTACCTGCCGGACACGAGTTTACCGTCCCGGACGTCCTTTTTGCCAAGATTAGTGATGAAGACCGCGAGGCATGGGAAAAGCAGTTTGCGGGCGCGCGTAATTGAGGGTCGGCTATCGAAGCGTAGCTGCAACCGGTCGGGCCACTGGACCCGAAATAAGAATGGAGCAAGAATAGCGATTACATCGGCCCGGTTGCAAGGAGCCTACTGTTGGACAGGATTTTGTTGAAGCGATTTTAGCCATTCAACGAGGTCAACTATAGGCTGGCTTGTTATGATTGGCTGACCACTATCTGTTTTTAGGATCACATCAACTCCTTCAAAGAACTCACCATAGATCGGCATGGGGGATCCATGACTGACCAAAGGATCACGACCATCGATTTTGCGAATTGTTCTTGCCAGCGGGAAAGTCCCCTGGTTTTCGATTTGCAATTGCGTCAGGTCAGGCGGTTGCAAAATCAGAGCCGGAGCCATCGGACCGTTGCCCGTCGCATCACGACCATGGCACATGGCGCAATGCTGATAGAAAAGATCTCTGCCACTATCGGCATCTTGTGCGTTCAAGGGCGATGCTAGAAGACACACCATTGCTATTCCGTGGAAAAGTCGCCGCATCTCGGCCTCCAAGTCTTTGTGTAAGGGAACGTCAAAATTCAGCATGCCAAACTCTTAACGCACAACGTAAACAGAACATTTTGCGTGGCTTGCTACATAGCCCGCATTGGATGCGATTACATGCTCTAAAAAACCCGGGACATGAGACGCCATAACGATTAGGTCCACCTTCAATTCATCAGCGCTGATCTAGGTCATGTTATTTTAGACAAATCTGATGAAT
>JBCAZO010000121.1:0-6960 GCA_038532975.1 Pseudomonadota bacterium | reverse complement strand
GTGCGGCGGCTACGTTGGCTTGGTTGATGCTGATTGCCGGGGCTATTGCGGCCTCTGTTGGGTCGGGCATTGCGCTCAAACCTTACTCACCAGACCGTCTGATGATGGTGGTGCCCTGCGTGGCCATCGCCTGTTTTGCGCTGTCTTTCATCGCCACATGGCGCACCGAAAGCCGCCTTGGCGCAGTGCCTGCGCCGTCCGAACCGGCCCTTGGTCCGGCCATTCGCGCAACATTGTCGGATCCTGCCGCAAGGGCGTTCACCGGTTTCGTATTCTTGTCGATACTGGCCTTTTACCTCAGCGAACTGGTGCTGGAGCCCTTCGCCGGGCATATCCATGGACTGACCCCAGACGCGTCGACCAAACTGTCCGGCGGGAAAGATGGCGCGTCGCTATTGGGGATGATCGCGGCGGGTGGTCTGTCGACCTTTGGCTTTGGAACTCTGCGGTTCTGGGCTGTCGCTGGCTGTGTGATTTCAGCCGTTGGTCTTGTCGGACTTGGGATTGGCGCGGCCCTGGTGCCGTTCACGGTCATTCTGGGGCTTGGCAACGGGCTTTTCGTGGTCGGGGCCATTGGCTCTATGATGCGACTGGCCGCGGCGCAAAAGGGCGCCACGGGCACTCGCATGGGCGTGTTCGGCGCATCCCAGGCCGTCGCAGCAGGGCTGGCTGGCCTGATTGCCACAGGCACACTCGATTTAGCGCGTCTCACCATGTCCGATGCCACCGCTTATGGTGTGGTTTTCGGGCTAGAGGCGCTTTTGTTCTTAGCTGCTGCATTCGTGGCGACGCGGATCCTTCACAGTCCCGTTCGCCAGCATGACGCGCCGCAGCTTCAACCGGGAGAATGAGCATGTATGACGTTGTTGTCGTAGGAGGCGGGCCAGCGGGTGCCACAGCGGCCGAAGACCTGGCACGGTCCGGCCACAGCGTGGCGCTTTTGGATCGGGCGGGGCGCATCAAACCCTGTGGTGGAGCCATTCCACCGCGCCTTATCGCAGATTTCAACATTCCCGACGACATGCTCGTGGCCAAGATCACCACGGCGCGCATGATCTCTCCGACCGGGCGCAAGGTGGATATACCCATCGAGAACGGCTTTGTCGGCATGGTGGATCGCGAGGATTTCGACGAATTCCTGCGCGAGCGCGCCGCGAAGGCGGGTGCTGTGCGCGCCACGGGAACTTACAAGCGGATCGAACGCGACGGTGGTGTGACCAAGGTGATCTACCGCGACAAGGTGAGCGGCAATGAACGTGAATTGCCCTGCAAGCTGGTTATTGGCGCGGACGGGGCACGCTCCAACGTCGCCCGTGATGAGATCGAAGGCGGGGATCGTATCCCTTACGTGATCGCCTATCACGAGATTATCGAAGCGCCTGGAGCTGTCGGTGACTATGATCCGGATCGCTGTGACGTTGTTTATGACGGGCGCATCTCCCCTGATTTTTATGGCTGGGTGTTCCCGCACGGCAAATCCGCCAGTGTCGGCATGGGCTCAATGGTCAAAGAGGTTGATGTCAAACAGGCCACCGCCGATTTGCGTGCCGCCAGCGGGCTGGATCAATGTGAGACCATCCGCAAGGAAGGGGCGCCTATTCCGCTGAAACCGCTGGACCGCTGGGACAATGGCAAGGACGTGGTTCTGGCAGGTGACGCGGCGGGCGTTGTGGCGCCAAGCTCAGGTGAGGGGATTTACTATGCCATGGCCGGAGGCCGCGCGGCGGCCACTGCGGCGGCGGCCTGTCTGTCCTCGGGGCGCGTCAAGGACCTTCGCCTTGCACGTCAGATGTTCATGAAAGAGCACAAGATGGTCTTTCGCGTGCTGGCCTCGATGCAGAACGCCTATTATCGCTCGGATGAGCGGCGGGAACGCTTTGTCTCTCTGTGCCACGACATCGACGTGCAGCGCCTGACGTTCGAGGCCTATATGAACAAAAAGCTGGTACGCGCGCGCCCCTTGGCCCATATCAAGATCGGGCTGAAGAACCTGGCCCATCTGACGCGACTAGTGCCGACAGGATTTACATGAAGATCATGATACCGACATGGGTGGGCGGCGATCTTGTTGCCGTCGAAAAGCTTGAGGCGCACCAGAAGGGGCTGCGCCACAAAGCGGTGTCTGTTTTTGTGATGTATGGGAACGAAGTGCTGATCCAGCGCCGCGCGATGTGCAAGTATCACACGCCCGGGTTATGGGCGAACACGTGCTGTACGCATCCCAAATGGGGTGAGTCGCCAGAGGATTGTGCGCATCGGCGGCTGGACGAAGAGTTGGGGATCACGGGGCTCAACCTGGAGCCGCGGGATCAGCTGGAGTATCGCGCTGACGTTGGCGGCGGGCTTGTTGAGCACGAGGTCGTCGACATCTTTATCGCGCAGGTGGCAGAGCGGATTTCAGTGTTCCCGAATCCGCTGGAAGTTATGGATGTCGACTGGGTTGATCTGGATGTTTTGGCACGGAAGGCGAGATCAGAGCAAAGCAAGTTCACGCCGTGGTTGCAGATCTATCTTGAAAAGCACGCACGTCAAATTTTTGCCTGAAAAAACAAAGTCTTGAGTCGTAGTATTTGTTGATCTGGATCAAGTTGCTTTTTCTCAATTAATGTCAAAAAATGCGTTGTGGGAAACACAGTTGCAGGCTGTGACACACACACATTGCTTTGAGGCGTTCCGAAACCAATAAGATGTTTTCTTCTGGTGTGCGGGTTAAAGTCGGCAATTCGGCGGACTTTGAGGGTGATCCAATGCAAGGGCTCAGGCCCTGAATGTGATCTCAAAGTGGGTCGCCCGTTCGCGGGCCCGGGGATTGAGATGGATGACTTGGTACAGCCCAGGATTGGGTCGGATGCTGTGTTGCAAACATTGAATGCGTTGAGTGATATCGGAGGGGATATTCTGGCGCAAAAGGTCGTGGAAGCGGCGGGTTTGCGCTACATGCTGGATCAAAAACTTCAGGACATGGTGCCGCAAAATATGTTTCTGGCGCTTGTCCAGGCCATAGAAGACGCGCTTCCCAAGTCACAGGTGGATTTGGTTGCCGTCAGTTCCGGGCGCAAAACCGGAGGCGTTCTACTAGAGCAATACATTCCTGATATGGCGCAAAAACTGTTGCATACGTTGCCGTCACCTGTGGCGGGGCCGCTTTTGCTTCAGGCTTTGGAAAGGCATGCCTGGACTTTTGCAGGCTCGGCCAATGTATGTCACCAAGCCGGGCCGCCACTTCAGTTCGTGATTGAAAACAACCCGATGGCGATCTGGGGTTGTTTGTGGCAATGCGCCTTGCTTGAAACCGTGTTTCGTAGCCTCATTTCACCCGATGCGCGGGTGTGGCATATGGCATGTTGCGCCGATCACAAATCGTCCTGTGTCTACATGATCGAGGTTTGAGGCAAGGGCCTAGTTGCGTTCATTCTGGTCAAGAAATCCTGCATCGGCTATCAAAGGTGTCCAACGCATGTGACACTAGGGGAGCACCGGTGCTTAGTCTCAAAGACCTGCATTATCTGACAGCGCTAGCGCGGCAAAAACATTTTGCGCGTGCGGCTGAGGAATGTGGTGTCTCTCAACCGGCTTTTTCCATGCGGATCAGCAAGTTGGAAGAACATCTTAAGACAAAGATTGTGCGCCGGGGCAATCGGTTTGAGGGGTTGACGCCAGATGGCGAGTCCATCGTGCGCCATGCGCTTCAGATCCTGGAAGATGTGCAGCGGCTTGAGCGGGAATTCAGCGCCAAGCCTGGCGATGTGACAGGTGTTTTGCGCTTGGGCGTCGTACCGACGGCATCGGCCTATGCTGCCAAGCTCGTTAAGGTGCTGCGCGAAAGCAATCCGGGCATCACGGTTAAAATCAAATCCACATCCTCCATGTCGGTGCTTCTGGGGATCGAGGAGGGGCTATTTGATGCGGGCATCACGTATACTGAGGCGGTCGACAAGGAAGCGCTAGAGGCGCAACCTGTTCACGAGGAAGAATATGTGCTGCTTGCACCGACTGGCATGGTGGCTGCAGGCAAAAGTGAGATCACTTGGAAGGACGCTTCGGTCCTGCCGATGTGCCTTTTGGAACCGGGCATGCAGAACCGACGCATTCTGGACGAAGTTTTCCAGCAGGTGGGCGTGCGGCCTCAGGTGGTCGCCGAGCTGTCAGGGCTGACGGCGGGCGTCGTAATGGCGATTTCAGGCACTGCATCAACCATCGTGCCGCGCGGCGTTGTTGAGGCCATCGGAACGCTGGAAGCGGTAGAAGTTGTCACCCTAACCGAACCAGTGGTGCGTAAGTCGCTCAGCCTTGTGACACCCCGGCGTGGTCCGGGTCTCAGAACGGTCAAGGCGTTGCGCGAGGCAGTGCGATAAGCTCTGCTTATCGTGGTTTCGCAGATTACGATTTTTGCCTGCTATTTTCCTACGTTACGGTCCGCCGCGACAATGGGAGATGACGCATGGCATTGGATGATCGCAACGGCGTTTGGAAATCTGGCAAGGGCAAAGGGCGGCACACGCCCAAGGGACGTCAGCTGGAAGATCTGGCCTGGGACGAAGTGCGCGATCTGCTGGGGGATGCACCCCGGCGGCGTGACCTTCTGATCGAGTATCTGCATCTCATTCAGGATAAATTTGGTCATCTGTCAGCCGCACATTTGAGGGCGCTGGCCGAAGAAATGCGGATTGCACAGGCCGAGGTCTACGAGGTTGCGACCTTCTACGCGCATTTCGACGTGGTGAAAGAGGGCGACGTGCCACCGCCCGCGCTGACCATCCGGGTGTGCGACTCGCTCTCTTGCGAATTGGCGGGAGCGCAGCAGCTGAAGGCCGCGTTGGAAGAGGGGATGGACCCGTCTGAGGTCCGAGTCCTGCGCGCGCCCTGTATGGGCCGCTGTGACACGGCGCCTGTGTTGGAGCTGGGGCATAACCACATTGATCATGCCACTGTGGAGAAAGTCGAGGCGGCGATTGCGGCTGGTGACACCCACGCGCATCTGCCAGACTACGAAGATTTTGCAGCCTATAAAGCTGCCGATGGCTACGCCAAACTCGAAGAGATCCGGGCCGGTGGTGATTTCGAAACCATCCAGCAGGAGTTGCTCGACAGCGGCCTGCGTGGTCTTGGCGGTGCGGGATTCCCCTCAGGGCGCAAATGGGGGTTCGTGCGCGCGGAAGCGGGGCCGCGATACTTGGCAGTGAATGGCGATGAGGGTGAGCCTGGCACGTTCAAGGATCGCTACTATCTCGAACGCACACCGCATCTCTTCCTTGAGGGCATGCTGATTGCCGCCTGGGCCGTGGAGGCCGAAACCTGCTTTATCTACATGCGGGATGAGTACCCCGCTGTGCTGGAGATTTTAGCACGGGAAATCAAGGCGTTGGAAGAGGCCGGTATTGTTGCCGAGGGCTATATCGACCTACGCCGTGGGGCCGGGGCGTATATCTGCGGCGAAGAGAGCGCGATGATCGAGTCGATCGAAGGCAAGCGCGGACTGCCACGCCACCGGCCGCCTTTTGTGGCGCAGGTGGGGATCTTCAACCGCCCCACCTTGGTGAACAACGTAGAGACGCTCTATTGGGTCGCGCGTGTTCTGCGTGAGGGCAAAGAGATCCTGTCCGGCGTCGAAAAGAACGGGCGCAGGGGGCTTCGCTCCTACTCGGTTTCGGGACGGGTGAAAAACCCGGGCGTGCACCTTCTGCCTGCTGGTTCGACCATTACCGACATTATCGAGGCCTCGGGCGGTATGCTCGATTGCCATACGTTCAAGGCCTATCAACCGGGCGGTCCATCCTCGGGCCTGTTGCCTGCGCATATGGACGACATTCCGCTCGATTTTGACACGCTTCAACCGCATGGCAGCTTTATTGGCTCTGCTGCCGTGGTGGTTCTGTCGGATCAGGACTCTGCCCGCGAAGCCGCCATCAACATGCTGAAATTCTTTGAGGATGAAAGCTGTGGCCAGTGCACGCCCTGCCGCGTGGGGTGCGAAAAGGCGGTCAAGCTGATGCAGGCGGACAAGTGGGATCACGGCCTTCTGGAAGAGCTAAGCCAGGCCATGGTCGATGCCTCCATCTGCGGTCTGGGGCAGGCTGCGCCGAACCCAATAAGGCTGACAATGAAACATTTCCCGGATGAGGTGTAAGGCTATGAGTGATAAAGTGAAATTCACGCTCGACGGACAAGAGGTTGAGGCCGAAAAGGGCCTGACCATCTGGGAAGTCGCCAATGGCCGGGGTCTGGTGATCCCGCATCTTTGCCACAAACCAGCGCCGGGTTATCGCCCCGATGGCAATTGCCGGGCGTGTATGGTTGAGGTTGAAGGCGAGCGGACGCTGGTGGCGTCGTGCATTCGGGAACCCAGCGATGGCATGGTTGTGACGACCAATTCGGCGCGCGCGGAAAGCGCGCGCAAGATGGTGGTCGAGATGCTACTGGCCGATCAGCCCGAGCAGGCGAAGGCGCATGACAAATCAAGCCATCTCTGGGACATGGCCGAGATGAACGGCGTGCAAGAGAGCCGGTTTCCGAAGCTGGAAAAGGACCGCATTCCGCTCTTGGATGACAGCCATGTGGCGATGCGCGTCAATCTGGACGCCTGCATTCAGTGCGGGCTTTGCGTGCGCGCCTGTCGTGAGGTGCAGGTCAATGACGTGATCGGCATGGCCGGGCGCGGGCATGACAGCTATCCGGTGTTCGATTTCGACGACCCGATGGGCGACAGCACCTGTGTGGCCTGCGGCGAATGCGTGCAAGCCTGTCCGACAGGTGCGCTTATGCCTGCGACGGTGCTGGATGACGCCCAGGTGGGCGACAGTGCGGATTACGACAGTGAGGTCGAAAGTGTCTGCCCGTTCTGCGGTGTGGGCTGTCAGATCAGTCTGAAGGTCAAGAATGGGCGTGTCAAATATGTCGAAGGTATTAATGGCCCTGCTAACGAAGGGCGGCTTTGTGTGAAGGGGCGGTTTGGGTTTGACT
>JBCAZO010000120.1:0-6974 GCA_038532975.1 Pseudomonadota bacterium | reverse complement strand
TGGTTTTCATCAATGCAACGAAATCCACATGGCTTTCGTTGACCAGAAATTTCCGTTCGATTTCTTTGGCCATATTGCCTCCTTTCTCCCCCCAAAAAAGACAAACCCCCGAAGCATCCGCTCGGGGGTCATCTTGTTGCGCTAACGGCAAAGGTCTTACAACAAACCCTCACGTTGAGCCTTTTTCCGTGCCAGTTTGCGGGCACGGCGAATGGCCTCGGCCTTTTCGCGGGCGCGTTTTTCGGACGGTTTCTCGAAATGCTGCCGAAGCTTCATCTCGCGGAATACGCCCTCACGCTGCAGTTTCTTTTTCAGGGCACGAAGCGCCTGATCGACATTGTTGTCGCGAACACTGACCTGCATGTGGTTGTCACCACCTTTCTAGGTTAAAGTTGCATAAGATTGCAGGAAGTGGCCGTATAGCAAAGCCGTTCTAGCTTGTCTAGGGCTACACCTCGACCCCGATGGAGATCCCGATGGCGGACACAGATGTGAAAGACGCACTGCTTCAGGCGGCGAAACCGCATGTGCCTTTTGATGGCTGGAGCGAGACAACGTTCAAGGCCGCGCAGGCGGATGCCGGGATCAGTCCGGGACTGGCGGCGGCGGTCTGTCCGCGCGGGGCGGTTGATCTGGCCATGGCGTTCCACGAAGAAGGCGACCGCGCGATGCTGGCACGCCTGAAAGAGACCAACCTTAGCCAGATGCGCTTTCGCGACAAGGTGACGGCGGCGGTTCGGTTCCGGCTGGAAGCGGTGGAAGACAAGGAACTGGTGCGCCGGGGCGTCACGCTTTTTGCCTTGCCACATTACGCCTTTGAGGGGGCGCAGGCGATCTGGAAGACCTGCGATCATATCTGGACGGCGCTGGGTGACACATCGGATGATGTGAACTGGTACACGAAACGTGCAACGCTTTCGGGCGTTTATTCGTCAACCGTGCTCTACTGGCTGGGGGATCAAAGCGAGGGGCATGAAAAGACCTGGGCGTTTCTTGATCGGCGCATCGAGGATGTGATGCAGTTTGAGAAAGTCAAAGCGAAAGCGCGCGAAAGCAAGATAGTGGATGGTCTTATGAAGGGGCCGCTGTCTTTCCTTAACCGCATCAAAGCTCCTTCCGCCACATCCCGCACTGGCATGCCGGGTCGCTGGAGCCGCTGACCACCGGTTCTTTGCATTCCTGATAGAGGCTGTTACCACCTTTCACAGCGGAGGGCGCAAACTTGCCTCAAACCATGCGTGTTATTGAGATCACCAAACCCGGTGGACCAGAGGTTCTGGTGCCATCGACGCGGGCCATACCGATGCCGCGCCATGGCGAGGTGGTGATCAGGCTGGCCTATGCGGGCGTCAACCGGCCCGATGCTCTCCAACGTGCAGGACTATACGATCCCCCAAAAGGCGCCAGCGACCTGCCCGGTCTGGAAGGCGCGGGAGAAGTTGTGGCCCTCGGGCCCGGCGTCACGGATTTGGCCGTGGGCGATCAGGTCTGCGCGCTGTTGCCCGGCGGAGGATATGCCGAATATGTGGCCACTGCGGCGGCGCATTGCCTTCCCGTTCCCAGGGGTCTCAGCCTGAAGCAAGCGGCCTGCCTGCCTGAGACGTTTTTCACCGTCTGGACCAATGTGTTTCAACGCGGGCGTCTGCGTGGAGGAGAGCGTTTTCTTTTGCATGGCGGATCAAGCGGTATTGGGACAACGGCCATTCAACTGGCCCATGCCTATGGCGCAAGGGTGTTTGCCACCGCCGGATCCGATGCCAAATGCGCGCAATGCCTGAAGCTTGGGGCGGAGCAGGCGATCAACTATCGCGCGGAAGATTTCGTCAGTGTGTTGCAGAAGGCCGGAGGCGCGAACCTGATCCTTGATATGGTTGGCGGGGCTTATCTTCCACGAAACCTAGATGCGCTGGCTGATGAGGGACGGCTCGTGCAGATCGCCTTCCTGCAAGGGCCGCAGGTTGATGTTAATTTCACCCAAGTGATGACACGGCGACTTACCATCACGGGTTCGACCCTGCGCCCTCAATCGCCCCTCGCCAAGGCGCGTATTGCCAGGGATTTGCACCGCCATGTCTGGCCTTTGCTGGAGGCAGGGCGTGTCGCACCAGTGATGGACTCAGAGTTTTCGCTTACGGATGCCGCCAAGGCGCACGCCCGCATGGAAAGCTCGGATCACATTGGCAAAATCGTCCTGAAGGTGGGCTGAGATATGGGCGCGGCGCAGGTGGTCATCTTGTGTCTGGCGGGCCTCAGCCTTTTGCTGAGCGCTGTGGCCTTGCGGCGTGACAAAGTGCCTGTCTGGCGGTTTGCGCCGCCCGAGGAGATTCCGTCACAAGGTACGCCCAGGTTTGAGACGGTGTTTGAATATGACATCACAGAGGGTCAGGCGCACGCGCCCTCCCTGGTCGTCACGCACAAGGGTTTTGAGCTTCTATGGTTCGAAGGCTCAGCCGAGGCGCAGGCAGATGTGGATATCCATTTCGCACGGTTTGAGCGGACCGATGAGGGATGGCTCAAGGCGGATCAAGGCACACGTATCAGCCGTGCGGCTTTGGGTGCCGCGATGGAGCCGGGACAACTTGTGGTCACGCTTGGCAACACGGTGGAAAACGAGGCCCGTCCCGGTCATGTCTTTGCGACGGTGGTCTCGGTAGGTGGATGGGCCATGGCGTCGGTTGCGGATGTTAAAATGGGGCCGCAAGGTCCGGTCTCGGCGCGCAAGCTGAATCTGTCCCCCTTTCTCAACCGCTCCCATCTGGTGAAATCTCCGATGGTGAAGTTTGCCGACGGCAGTTACGGCTTGCCTGCCTATTTCGAGATGGGTGCCACCCATGGTGCGCTTGTTCGGTTCACCAAGGACGGCCGGGTGCGTGACACGGTGCGCATGAGCGGAGAGGGCAAACCCATCCAGCCGATGATCGTGCCTTTGACAGAGACACACGCGGTGGCCTTCCTGCGTGATTTTGATCCCTCAGGGCAGGTGCTGCGATGCGAGACGCCTGACGGGGGCCAAACCTGGACCGACGCGGCGCCGATGGCCATGCACAACCCCAGTGCGCCGGTCGCGGCGCTGTCCCTTGGGCACGGTCTCATCTTAATGGCAGCCAATGATGAGGCCGCTCCGAATGACCGTCTGAGCCTGCTTTTGTCTCAGGACGAAGGCGAGACGTTTCATCCTATAGAAGAACTGGCACCGCAGGGGGCTGGCGCTCGCTATCCGATGCTGCGCACACTCGCGGACGGGACAATTCTGCTGACATTTTCTGTGGGGAACAAGAAAGGCTTGAGAGTTCTGGCGTTCAATTCTGATTGGGTGGCGGTGCAATGACGGAGCAGGCAACACAGGCAAGCGTGGCCGTCGTGTTGGGCTGGGTTGTGTTTGCCGTGACCGCTTTGGTGCTGCCTGCATGGTTGGCTTTGATTTGCGCCGTGGCGTCTGGCGGAGTTTGCGCGACCATTTGGCGAAAAACAGTTGCCGTAAACGGCTTCGTCGCGCTGTTGGCGCCGTTTGGCATTATGTTGCCAGCCTTGGCGCTGCGCGATGTCGCTGTAGAGTTTGGCCTGCCCGTTCCCGGTTTCGCCCTGCTGGAAATATTGCTGTTCTTATTGCTCTATACCGGGTTTCTGCTGGCTGCCTTCGGCAAGCTGCCATTTGATTTCTACCGTTATGGCTACGCGCCAAAGCCTGTCGCGATCATGGTGCTGGTCATCTGCTTTTACAGTCTTCTGACCGGCAACTGGTTTCTGGCGGCTGTGGCTGTCATAGCGCAGGGCATTTGGACGCTTGGCTGGGGCAGCAGCAACTGGTTGGACCATGTGCTGCATGTGGTGCTCTGGCCGGTGGCAGCAGTTGTGCTTCTCACCCAGCTGATCTAGAAATACTGATCGCGCACTAGGGTATTTCAGACAAGAAAGAAGCAATTGCGCCTGTTATCGGATCGGCTCAAATTGTGCATCTTTAAGTCTGCAATCTCGGATCACGTCGCGCCCACATGGCACGGGGTCTAGATCTTTTGACAGGCATATCCGAACCTCTTGAATATGGTCTGCGCGGCAGGTGACGGTGACCATATCGCGGGTCAGATTTGTATTGGCCTTTAGAAAAGCGTCTTCCACAACGGAGGCTGGCAGTTCTACGGGTTTGTTCAGTTTGCGAAAAACCTCGGGGCGTTTGATCTGTTCATAGGCTTCACGGCTGAGCGCGTAATAGTCTGATGCAGAGAGACCCGAGCACGAGCCATGTTTGCGCCACTGATACCAGGCGAGGCCCGCGCTTCCCATTATATCTGTCATTTCCCGGGTCATGCGACGTGACGGGGGGCGTTCGGCGCTTTGGCAATGGGCGGGCCAGCCGCGGTGATATTGCGGCCACAGCCCGTGAAGCACCCAGCCGTAATCCTGAGACTCATCGCATTGCTCGGCCTCGCGCGCATCCCCTTCGAGCGCGCACCAGTTGGGCGACCAGCTCAGCGACAATACGTAGTAGTCGAACACACCCGGTTTGTTGCCCTCGGCAAAGGCCAGAGATGCCGTGAACAGAAAAACAAGGAACGTGCGCAACAGATCACTCTTTCATTTTGGTTTTGCCCCGACTATATACGCGCCAAGTTCCCCGACAACGGAAACCCGTCCCGGAGACCCCCGGGACCGCCTTTTCCAGGCGACGGGACAGATTTGCGCCAAGGAGACCCCGCAATGTCAAAGCCATTGATGACCAAAGCCACAGCAGTTTGGCTGGTGGACAACACAACAATCAGCTTCAAACAGATTGCCGATTTTGTCGGCTTGCATGAATTGGAAGTGCAGGGCATTGCAGATGGAGACGTGGCCACGGGTGTGAAAGGGTTTGACCCGATTGCCAATAACCAACTCACACAGGAAGAGATTGACAAGGCCGAGAAAAACCCGCTGCACAAACTCACGCTAAAGTTTAACCCGGCGGCTGTGGGCGAGGAAAAACGGCGCGGGCCACGTTACACGCCTCTGTCCAAGCGGCAGGACCGACCCAATGCGATCCTGTGGCTGGTGAAGTTTCATCCAGAGCTTGTGGACAGCCAGATTGCCAAGCTGGTGGGCACCACCAAGCCAACGATCCAGTCGATCCGCGAACGCACCCATTGGAACATTTCAAGCATGGAGCCGGTCGACCCGGTGGCACTTGGGCTTTGCAAGCAAAGCGAGCTGGACGCCGTCGTGCAAAAGGCCGCTGCCAAGAAGGCCAAGGAGGGTGCGGCGATGGATGATGACGAGCGTCGCAAGCTTCTGAGCACCGAACAAAGCCTTGAAGCGGATGCAGAGCCGCGTATTCCGACCGCAATCGAAGGTCTTGAAACTTTCAGCCTTGGCAATGAAGAAACCGAAGAACCTGAGAAAGAGTTCGACGCGGAAAGTCTTTTCAACCTGCCTGCGGGCGGGGGTGATGAGGACGAGGATGAAGACGAGAAGTCCTGAAATTAAAGGGATTTGCGCGCATTCAGGGCGGCGCTGATCGTGCCGTCATCCAGATAATCCAGCTCACCTCCGATGGGCACACCTTGTGCCAGGGAGGTGAGCGACACGCGGTCTTCCAATTGGTCGGCGATGTAATGGGCAGTTGTCTGACCATCGACCGTGGCGTTGAGGGCCAGGATCACCTCGGTGATGTCTTCCGTCTGTACTCGATCGATGAGCTTGGGAATGCGAAGCTGTTCCGGGCCGATTTGATCCAGGGCTGATAGTGTCCCGCCCAGCACATGATAGCGTCCCTTGAACACCGCCGTGCGTTCCATCGCCCACAGGTCGGCCACGTCTTCGACTACACAAATCAAGCCATTGGCCCGTTTTTCCGAGGCGCAGATATCGCATATATCCGTGGTCCCGATGTTGCCGCAGTTGAGGCATTCCCGGGCTGTGGCGGCGACTTGCTGCATGAGATCCGCCAGGGGCGTCAACAGCAACTCACGTTTTCGGATCATATGAAGCACAGCCCGGCGAGCCGACCGCGGGCCCAGCCCGGGCAGTTTGGCCATCATCTCAATGAGGGCATCCAGATCGCGGGTGGAATTCATGCCCTGACCCTGCGCCTAGAACGGCAGCTTCATATCCTTTGGCAGGCCCATGCCTTCGGTGATCTTGCCCATCTCTTCCTGGGCCTTCTCGGTGGCCTTGGTCTGAGCGTCTTTGATGGCAGCAAGTATCAGATCTTCAACAACTTCCTTGTCGTCTGAGTTGAAGATTGACGGGTCAATATCGAGGCCCTTAAGCTCACCCTTGGCCGTGCAGGTGGCTTTGACCAGACCTGCACCGGACTCGCCAGTGACCATCAGGTTGTGCATCTCTTCCTGCAGCGAAGCCATCTTCTGCTGCATTTCCTGAGCGGCCTTCATCATCTTGGCCATGTCGCCCATTTGGCCCAATCCTTTAAACATGTCGGTCTCCGGGGTTTGACTGCGGTTGGGTTCTAGATACGGGGCAGGGCACAGCGGGGCAAGAGGTGGAAGGGCGCAGATGCACCGATCCAAGGATAAATGAAGCTGGTTTGCCGGGGCCGGGTCATCACGAATTGAGCGCTATTGGTGCTCTATACGCAATGAAAAGGCATATTGAGACGATCAACGCGACGGTGTGGGTATCTCTATATAATACAACGCGACTGCTATGAGCGTTGCGACAAGAAGTAAAACGAAAGCCGCTGTCAGCAAAACAGTTATGCTTTCGCTATTGCCAGATGTCGCAGGCGCTTGCAGAGCATGCATGGCGTGTTCAGGAGGCTCAGCGCTTAATGGGGTGGCATCTTGCTCCACAACCCGAAGGTGGTTTCTTCGGTGAAGAATAGTGGACCGCCTGTATATGCTGTTTTTAGCCTGCGCATCGCTCTGTATTGCCGGTTTTTGCGGATCAGGCCGCGTACTGACCTGCTTTAGGGGGGAACAGTCCAAATCCTTGCGAATGGGTGTGACCACTTGTTTTCGAAAATCGGGAAAGCCCCACTGATG
>JBCAZO010000119.1:0-7006 GCA_038532975.1 Pseudomonadota bacterium | reverse complement strand
GTCTTTTTCCAGCCAGTCAGCGACGATTTGTGCGTTCTCGACATGCTTTTGCATGCGCAAGCTAAGCGTTTCGATCCCAATCAACGTGTAGTGCGCCGCCTGCGCATTCAGCGTCATGCCCAAATCGCGCAGGCCAATGGCAATACCGTGGAAGGTAAATGCGAGGGGCCCGAATGTTTCGTGAAATTTCATGCCGTGATAGGCGGGCTCAGGTTCGCTCAGCGACGGGAACTTGTCCGAAGCAGACCAGTCGAATTTGCCTGAATCCACCACAACGCCGCCGGTGACGGTGCCGGACCCTGTGAGATACTTCGTCATTGAATGCACCACCAGAGTGGCCCCATGTTCAATTGGCCGACACAGGTAAGGTGAGGCTGTTGTGTTATCGACAATCAAGGGCAAACCGGCCTTGTCCGCCACATCCGCCACCGCGCGAATATCCGCGATATGCCCACCCGGATTTGCAATAGATTCACAAAAGATCGCCCGCGTGTCGTCATCAATCGCCGCAGAAATGGCTTTCATATCGTCAATATCTACGAATTTCGCGGACCAGCCAAACCGCTTGATCGTCTGGCTGAACTGTGTGACCGAGCCGCCATAAAGACGGGTTGAGACAACAACATTCTTACCCGGCCCCATCAGTGGGAAAAGCGCCATAATTTGCGCAGCATGCCCCGAAGAGCAGCACACCGCGCCGACCCCGCCTTCCAGCGTTGCGATGCGTTCCTGAAGCACTGCAACCGTCGGGTTGGTCAGGCGGGAGTAAATGAAACCCACTTCCTGCAGGTTAAAGAGTGCCGCCGCATGCTCGGCATCGCGAAACACATAAGCCGTCGTCTGATAAATCGGCGTCTGCCGCGCACCGGTGGCCGGATCAGGCCGCGCGCCTGCGTGGATTTGTAATGTGTCAAAACCAAAAGAGTGTATGCGATCATCGTCGGACATAAGCCAGCCTCCCAAAAGTGTTGCCAAAAGGGTTAGGCGAAAGGCTCTGTCAGGACAACCGGATTTCAGGTCGCGCCTAGGTCAACGAATGGAATTGGGGTATTTATTCCAAGAAAGAAGCCAGTGAGCACATGCTGTTCCCGCCTTGCATCTGTGACACGGCGTTAGCGCATCCAGAACCCGTTGCGCTTGATCGTGTTGCGAATGGCCTGTTCGCGCCGGGGCAGGTTGTCGCGATCAAAAAGCTCGCGCACTTTGTGACCGCGTCCATGATAGACCATGAACTTGATCGGATCGTAGGTCTTGAGCACTTTCTTTATGGGATTGGGGGCTGCGACCTCTTCTAGCACCTGCACCACGCTGTCGGCTTCGCGCGCATAAAGCAGCGGAAAGAGCCGGTAGTGACAGGTGGCATCGCCATCCAATAATCCATCGGGCAGCGTATCACGCCCCCCGCCCAGCGCATGGATCACCAGCGGCAGGGCGATCTGGTCCAGCCAAGGGTCAAGCGACTGACATACAAGCTCTTTTGGCGTGTCGTCGCGAATGGCCAAGGCATAGTCGAGAAACCTTTGACCGAAAACATGCGGGCATGTGTAAAAGAAATACCCGGCATTGAAATACAGATACCGCTTCCAGTACTCATCGGGATAGCCAGGGTCGAGCGAACTGGCAAAATCCAGACCGAACCTGTCATAAAGCGCCCCCCAAGTCTGGTGATAACCGGGGCCATAGAGTTGGATTTCCGGCCACGTGCCCTCACGGCGCAGGGAGGCGGATGGTCGGGCAAAATCGAACGGCACAGTCATCAGATCGCCGGTGACCAGCGTATCGGTGTCGAAGAACACAAAGGGTTCCCCTTTTGGCAGGGTAAACAGTGCCTCAATCTTGTTGCCATAGGGATAGCTCTGACCGAAATGCTGGCTTTCAAACGGCACGATCTTGGCGCCGAGGTCTTTCAAAAGACTGCGTACATCCCCGCGCATCCTCGGATCATTCTTCCAAAGCGGTCCCGGCTGTGGTTCGGCCACATAAAGCTGCCCGGCAAACTCCGGGCTGCTGGCACGCAGGCTCGCGGCAAAGAGCACGGCCTCAAACTGAAGCCGACCTGCCTGTCCCACGATGAGGATATTGAATGGCTGCTCTGTCCGCGTTTTGCGGGCCATATTCGCCCCGGTTTGCCTGTTGGTCTTTCGTCGCACTATAGGGCGCGTTTGCGATTTGCGCGAGAGGCGGAACACGGGAATATTGCATCAAAGTGGCTTCTGTCAAAAAACGGGATTGTCTGCGCGCGCCCAGAGCGGCATGATTTGCCTGAAAACTTGGGGTTTCAACGCAGTGTTTCTAGATGCGAACATACCTCACAACTTAAAAAATCGGAATTAGACCCCATATATATCAATGGGATACGTCAAAAGAGAGGGATTTTAATGGCGAATTTGGATGCGCAGGTCCGTGAAAGTCAAGAACAGGTCGAAGAGGCTCAGGCAAAAATTCAAGAGCTGACAAGCCGTATTGAATCGGCCCGGTCCAAGATCAAGGGCGGCGAAGATGCAACACTCGACATCGAGAACGCCACGCTCGATGAGGTCCACGCGCATACCGAAATCATGAATGCCAACATCGCCGAGCTGATCATGGGACTCGATGATATCACCGCCGCCTTTTCCAAGGATTTCGACGAGATGCGGTCGAAAACCGGGTGGGAAAGCTTCGTTGGCATTTTCTCCAAGGCCAAATCCGACAGCATGCGCCAGGACCGTGTGCGCACCGCCAATATTGATGACAAGCTGCAGGATCTGATCTCGAAATCGGATGTGATTGTGCAACTTCTGGAAGGTCAGTTGCGCACGCTCGAAGAGCACAAGGTCAAGGTCGAAGGCAACCTGGGCGAGACTCTGGATGAACGCGAGTTGACGGTAGGAGAGCTGGAGGCGCTGCGCACGGATATTCAGGGCATGGACCCCAAGATCATCGAGTTGGAAAACAAGATCGCCAACGAGACCGACGCGGCGGCGCGCACCAAGCTGGAAACCGAACTGGCCGAAATGAACGCCAAGTACAATGAGATGGTCCAGCAGGAACAGGTCAAGCTCGCCAAGTCGCAAACGCTGGAACGCTATATCGAGAAGGGCAAGACCTGGGTCGACAGTTTGCAAAACCAGGCGGCGACGCAAATGGTGCTGATCAACAAGCTGCAGACCGACACCAAGCAGCGCGTGGTGCTGTATGATGCGCTGACCAAATCGCTCAAAACCGCGCAGCAACAGGATGTCGCCCACCGCATCAACGAAATCGGTGTGCAAACGGATCAGGAGGCGCAATCGGCCATGGCCGGTATTGGGGCGGCCACCAACAAGCGGATGGCCGATATGCTCGAGGCGCACGAGGATCACATGGTCTTTGCCCGTGAAGTGCTTGAGGCCAAGGCCAAGGCAGACGAACGCTTTGCTCGACGCTTTGCCAAGATCATCGAGAAACACGACGCCAACGCGTATGGAGGCTAGGCCATGGGACTGGGAGTAGCCCTGATTGCACTTTGCGTGCTCTGCCTCATCGTGTCCTTTGTCTTTACCGTCCCGGCATGGATCAACCTGATGGGCATTCTGTTTGGCATCGCGGGTCTCGTGATGATTGGCAAGGGCCGGAAAGGTGGCGGGGACAGCGCGTGAACTGGAAAGACCACATGCGATGACCAAGGTAAAATCATCGCCAGCCCACGACCGCGCCGCGCTCACCGATCTTTTCGCCTCGCGCCGTTACTTTGCCAAGTTTGAGAAGATCACCGCGCATCTTAACCGCGTCGCGGCGGTGATGCAGGCGGAAGGTGCGCTATCTAAACAGGAGGTCGAGGTTCTGACCGCCTATGTGCAGGCCATCGCCTACACGTTCAAAGCGCTTTCGATGAAATACCTGCTGGTGGGCCGCGATACGGGTCAGTTTTTTGGCTCTCTGCAGATGGATGTCGAGGAAAGCGGCTTTCCGATGTTTTCCGAGTTGATGGTCATGGCCAATGACGCGGCCCAGGCGCGACAGCATCTGGAGGGTCAGCCAGACGCCGAGACGCTCAAACGCCAGATGGTCGAGCAGATCATCTCCGAGCGGGACATTCCCACCCGGCTGCAATTTGCCCTGTCGCAACGGCTTTACTATGAAGAACTGGTCAAAGGGCATCTTTTCTGGGCGCAGAACGACCCGCAGATCATTTGGCTCAAAGGGCTGAATGACCGCCGCCGTTACCTGCTGCACTGGGCCAGCTATGACAGCCAGGTCAACCTGCCGACCATTTACCTCATGGAACTGGAGGACACGGGCCGCCGCAGTTTGGGCAAGGACGAGCGCCGCTGGCCCGAGGTGCAGGCGCATCTGATGGCCCAAAGCTTGGGTGGGCTGAAGCTTTTGACAATTGCCAAAGGCTTTGACGAAAGCTTTGACGACCTGCACCCCAAAAAGCTGCGCCGCCTGCATGTTGGACCGATGTATAGCCACACGTTCACACGCCAGACCGGCCCGATGCGCGAAGTCCTGGCCGAGGCGCAGGCGCCCAAGGGTCAGGATTGGGCCCTCGCCTGGACCGATGAGGTGCTGGAAAGCGAGCGGGTCATTGAGGAGCGCGCGGGCTGGTTCGGGGCGGTGGAGCGCGAGGTTTTTGCGCTGGATCCCTTTTCAGGAAAAGGCGCGGAAACCGGGGCCACGCGCATGGAGCGCAGCATTATCCTGCCCGAACGTCCCTATCAGGTGTTGGCGGAAAAGAACCCGCCGGGGTTCGGATCCGTTACAAAATATGTGGTGAGCCCGACGGGCCGGGTGCTGAGGTATTGATGCCTCCGGCGGGGATATTTGAGGCAAAAAGAAAGAGGGTTTCCTAGATGAGTTTGACGGCCGACACGATGGAGTTGCGGGAAGAGGATATCGCCAAGCATTACGAGGCGGCCTCCGCGATGCTGGCGGGGTTTGACCACACACCCCGGATTGCCAAGCCTGTGGAGGGCGAGCAGCAGGAGAAGTCGGCAGGCCTTGGCACGCGGCGGCGGTTTCGGACCACAACGCCGGGGCTGGTGACGCGCAGCACGGCGCGGCCCGAGGGCGTGCAGTTGGTGGCGCGCATCGAGGCGGCGGACGGAGATGATCCGCTGGTCAGCCCGATGCAGGCGACCGTGCTGCATGGGCTGCGCCGCGCGATTGCGATTGCGCTGGCCGTGGGCGAGCAGTTTTCCGAAGCGACCGGGCTGGCGGATTTGCGGCGGGCCAATCTGGCGGGATCTCTGGGGGCGGATCGCAAGACAGAGTTCACCGAGCTTTTGGGAGCCGAGGCGCTGGCGGTGGGGCATGTCTTTGCCAATGCGACGGCGTTCTTGATGGGGCCACATGGCTCTGAAGTCTCGGTTGAGGTGGGCGAGGTTGAGGAGGTCTTGAGCGACAATTCCCAACTGATGCTGCATGGCGCGCTTTGGGAGATGGATCAGGATATTGCGGCCCATGCGGGGGATGATGCCCGGCTGGTGGCGACTGTGGCCGCCTTTGCCGAGCAGTTGATGGAGAAGATCGCGCTGCGCGCCCAGAATGCCGGGCGGCTGGAGGCCTTTACCGGGGCCTCTTGGCGGGTGGAGGCGGATGATTTTACCATTCGCGGGTTCGATGTGGCGAGCAAAGGCAAGTCCACCACCCTCACTATGACCTTCAAACAACCGCATGAGGTGGTGGGCAACCATATTGCCAAATACCAGGCGCTGAAGCTTTCCAAGATGCTGATGGCCTATGATTTTGACAGGCGGCTCAATCCGTTTGCCGAACTGGGCGGCTTCATCTTCACCTTCATGGGCGATGGCAAGCCCGGCACGGGTAAGACCACGCTCATTCAGATGATGGCGGGGCTGATCAGCGAGTACTGCAAAAACGCGGATTATCCGTTTCGCTATCAGAACCTGAGCACCGAAAGCATCGACAGCTATCAGGGCAAGTCAGCGCAAAATGCCAAGGCCTTCATCAACACCGTGCTCGACCCTGGCGTGATCGGTTTCGGCACGATCGACGATATCGACCAGCTTGCGGGCAAACGCGGCGATCGCCAGTCTTCGGCAGGTCAATTGGAAATCACCGCCGTCCTGATGGAGAGCTTTGCAGGGGCCAACACAGTCGTGCGCGGCAACTGCACCTTTGGTATGTTCTCGAACTACCCTGAGAATGTCGACGACGCCCTGCGCCAACGCGCCGGGGCGCGGTTCCTCGTCGATGGCCCGCAAACGCGGGAGGATTACATCGACATCCTCTACCTGCTGATGGGCAAGAACCATGACATCCCATTGGGCGAGCATGAGGTTTACGCCGCGCAAGAGATCAAAAAGGCCGTCGCGGCGAGCTTTGAAAGCCACAGCCGCCCGCATGAGGATGGGCTTTTGAAGGTATATGATCGGGTGTCCAAGGACATCGGCGCGCTCGACACGATTGCCAAGCTGGGCACATATCTCAAGGGCATTCAGGAGGCCGATGAGCGCTTTACCGGCCGAGCGATCAAGAACATCACGGACGCGGTGAAGGTCCGGGCCATGGATTTCGAGCTGCCCGATGAATGGATGGAAAAGCCCGATCTGTTCCTCTTCAAGGACTACGACACCAAGAAAGGCATGATCGAAGAGCTGCGCCAGCCCATCACCATTGAAATGGTCATCCAGGAAATCAACCGCTACGCCGACAGCGAATTCCGCTATGCGGACAAATCCGACGAGGTGGCGATTGAAAACGCCGTGCGCGAGATGGGGCGGATGGAAGAGGCGAAGCGGCGGTATCTGGAGGGGAAGGGGTGAGCGCATGACCCTCGAAAAACCTTGGCCTGTTGCTGCGATCTCTGGCGTGGCTCTCATCGCGTTGGCCTTCTGGGCGGCAACTGTGTTCGAAGGCTCGGGCATGCTCAGTACTGTTCCCCCTGCCACCGAGGCGAACCCGACCCCGCAAGTGGACACCGACGAGAGCACCATCCTCGCCCTCTATCAATCCGCCTTCACCGCCTGGGCTGCGCTGATCCTGCTCATCCCGGCCTATGCCTATTACCTTTCGCAAG
>JBCAZO010000118.1:0-7033 GCA_038532975.1 Pseudomonadota bacterium | reverse complement strand
GATTTATGCCGAAGAGGTTAGCCACGTGGCCTACGGATCAAAGTGGTTCCACTTTCTGTGTGGCCGGCATGAACTGGATCCCAAAGAGGCTTTCCACTCTCTCGTGCGCCGTTATTTTCACGGTGCACTCAAGCCGCCCTTCAACGAAGAAAAACGCGCCGAGGCCGGGATACCGCCTGACTTCTACTGGCCTCTGGCAGCAGAGGCCAAACCTCAGCTTTAGCGTCGGTTATGCTCAAACCCTTCAAAGTCGGCGATATTCTGCCGTTTGCAAGGGGTTTTGTCTCATTTTCGGCATGACTTGGTCAAAACACTTGCCCAAAGCTTGGGCACTGTGTAGGCACTTTGCGACGGTGCCGGGACGAAAGCTTTGGTATGTCGCCCACGCAAGAAAGTGAGCACATATGGGGCAAAGCAACGTAAAAGAGCACCGACAAGGGAATGGTTGGCTAAGGACGACTATGGGGGCCTCGTGCGGACGCGTCTTGCGATAAAAATCCACAATCTGCTGGAACGACATTTTCCTGAGCGCAGGGTGTTTTTACGCTCTGACACGGACACGCGGTTCATCCGCCTGAAACCGGCCCCACAGCTTTTTGCCTTTCTTGGCGCCTCTGCGGTCATAGCCTGGGCGATCATCGCCACCGCCATTTTGGTGATGGACTCTATCGGGTCCGGCAATTTCCGCGAACAGGCCAAGCGTGATCAGCGCACTTACGAGACCCGCCTCAACGCGCTTGAGGCCGAGCGCAACCTGCGCGCCGAGGAAGCGCTGGCCGCGCAAGAGCGGTTTAACTCTGCGCTTGAACAGATCTCGGTAATGCAAACCGAGCTTCTGGCCTCGGAAACGCGCCGTCGCGAGCTGGAGACGGGTATCGAAGTCGTGCAGTCCACCCTGCGCCGTGCCATGAAAGAACGCGACACGGCGCGCAAGGAAAGCCAGGCACTGGCCCTTGCGCTTGAGAATTCTGATACCGCGCCGGTCAACACCCCAGGTGCCGGTGAACAGGGTGACAGCACAGTGGACTTTCTGTCCAGCGCTCTGGCACAGACCGCGCAGGAGCGCGACAAGGTTATCGAAGACGCGCAAGAGGCTCTTCTGGCAGCGGATGAGATGGCCACGCAAATCCGCCTCATGGAAGATCGCAACGAACAGATTTTCCGTCAGCTGGAAGAAGCCATGAGCATTTCCGTTGAGCCGCTCGACAAGATGTTCAGCGCCGCAGGCATGAACACCGAGTCGCTGTTGAACACAGTACGGCGCGGGTATTCAGGTCAGGGCGGCCCTCTTTTGCCGCTCAGCTTCTCAACACTGGGCGAAACGCCCTCCCCTGACGCGGAGCGTGCCAATCGTATCCTGAACCAGATGGACAAGCTCAACCTCTACCGCATCGCGGCAGAGAAAGCGCCCTTTGCCATGCCGGTCAAAAGCTCTTTCCGGTATACGTCAGGGTTTGGCATTCGCTGGGGCAGACCGCATAATGGCACGGATTTCGCAGCCCCTCACGGCACGCCGATCTACTCTACCGCAGATGGCGTGGTCACACATGCCGGATGGCTGTCGGGATATGGCAGGCTTATCAAAATAAAGCATGAATTCGGGATTGAGACCCGTTACGCGCATTTGTCCGCCATTCGCGTCAAGGAAGGTCAAAGGGTCTCGCGCGGCCAAAGAATTGGTGATATGGGGAATACTGGACGTTCCACGGGCACGCATCTACACTATGAGGTCCGTGTCGGCGGCAAAGCCGTCAACCCCATGATCTACATCAAGGCTGCAAACAATGTTTTCTAAAAGCAAAATCAACGAACCAGCATCGAAGGCAGACAACGCGGCCAAGCCCGCTGCGCCTGAGACGCGTACGGATGTGCCCCCCGCATCCGGTGCCAGCGGCGAGTTCAAAGCCACAGCCCCCAAGGCCAAACCCCCTGCCTCTGTTCTGTCGACCGATTTGCATGTCACAGGCAATCTCAAGACCACCGGCGACATTCAGGTTGAAGGCACGGTTGAGGGCGATATCCGCGCCCATCTTCTGACCATCGGCGAAGGGGCCACCATCAAAGGTGAAGTGATCGCCGATGACGTGGTGATCAATGGCCGCATCGTTGGCCGTGTGCGGGGCCTGAAAGTGCGCCTGACCTCAACCGCACGTGTTGAGGGCGACATCATCCACAAGACCATCGCGATTGAATCCGGCGCCCATTTCGAAGGCTCGGTTCAACGTCAGGATGACCCGCTCAGCGCAGGTGTCAAAAAGCCCGCACAGCAAGCCGCCCCTGCGGCGGCTCCGGCACAAGCCAAGAGCTGAGCCAAAAGTAAAAAGATCTGGAAGGCGCCCGGCCCTGTCGCGGCGCCTTTTTTATGTCCGGGCACACGCCTTTGGTCGAAACGCACAGCGGCTGCCTTGCGCATGTAACAAGCGATTTTTCGCCATAGACCATAGTTTTGCCTTGGTTTCTTCGAAGTCTCCTTGAGTTGCCAAAAAGATATTTCAGACATTGGGAGATAAAAATGGAAGCCATCAGCGATTATGGAATTTTGGGATACGGCATTGATATTCTTGACAATCAACCCCTGAAACGCATCATTAACTACACCTACAACGAACGCAACACCTTTGAATTTCAAAAGAAAATTCTCATTCCGGATCAATACAGCTATGATCCAACACCTGTGCACCAACTGACAGAGCTACGCTCTTCGGGCGTTATGCAGACATCACGAGAGTTTCAGATCAGTCTGGGGCGTGAATTGGGGCTTGGCGGCGTTGTTGATGGCGTCGAATTCTCAGGACAAGCCTCTTCAGTCAACAGCCTCTTTGAACAGGAAACGACCACGACCGCGCGCTATTACATCGAAACGGCGGCAGATTACGTGATCCTGACTTTGAACGGTGGAAGCCTGAAAGGCGCGGCCAACAAAGATGTGACTCAGGCAGCCAAAGACGCGCTTGAAGGGTCAAAACCTTTCGAAGATTTCTTCAAGGAATGGGGAACGCATATTGTGCAATCGGCAAGTGTCGGCGGCGAGATGCGTGTGAAGACGTCCGTGTCGCTCAACGTGTCATCCTCCAAGAAAATCAGCCAAAACAAGATCAATCTTGAGGCATCCGCGAAGTCAGAAGCAGGTGGATATGCCAATGGAAAATTCGATTTCGATCAACGTTCCACAACAGAAGACAAAGTGTTTCGCGAGAACACCAGTGTGAGTGTTTTGCTAAAGGGCGGCATGATCGCCTCAAAAGGCTTCACCGAATGGCGCGACAGCCTGAACGCCAGCGAAATATTTTCGCAGCCTGTCGACCAAGAGGACATGCGCCCACATGACGAACCCATGCTCGGCGCACAGCAAGGTAAGCTTTACCTCGGCCTGGGGCATCTGAAATACGTGCCCTTGCACTCGGTGCTTGACCTCAGTGCCGACGAAACAACACGTTTTGACGCGGCGTTGAAAACCTATCTTGGCGGCAAGAACCCCTTTGAAACAAAGGTGCAGACGCTGACGGCCTCGCTTGCGGAATCCAAGGAAATCAAGCTCGGCAACAAGGCGCGCTTTACCATGCGCGGCTGGATGGCAACCTACGAAACCTACGCCTGCCTCACCGCCAAGCCGGGCGCTTACGCAACGATTGCCTGCAAATCCGACGCCGAACCCGGTGGATGGACTGAAAAAACCGTTTACGCGGGCGAAACCGTGAAGCTTCGGGGAAAGACGCCTTACATGAGCAAATACATGGATGTGAAGTTTCTCAGCATTCACGGTGATGATTCCAAAGCGGCCTACCTCAAAGCGCATGCGCGCAACAAACTTGTGTCGTGGTAAACATCGCCTCAAAGCAACGCACACAGGCCGTTTGGCCTGTGCCGCAAACAGCACCTCAGTCGCAAAAAACCAAAGACTGCTTGACACTTAGCCGCCGAGGCTCCATGTCCCGCTCATCGCTGTGATTGCGCGTGAGCCTGGCGGCAATGCCGGGACAAGCAAACAGCCCAAGATTTCCAGTTCCCCATCACGCAGGGTTTCTGATGCGGTGCTAGATGGCGCGGGATACGCCCGACTGTCTTAAAGCATCGCCAAACCCTCTCGCCTGCACATTCGGTGCGGGCATTTTGTATCTGCGCGCATGCCCTTGCGGCTGTGCGCTCCGAAAAGGACACGACTTGTACGATTTTGACATGCTGGGCCTTGCGCCCCAACTGAACACGGCCATCAAAGAGGCCGGTCTGACTGAGCCAACTCCCATTCAAAACAAGGCCATTCCCCTTGCCCTCGAAGGCCATGATGTTCTGGGCCTCGCCCAGACGGGCACGGGCAAAACCCTCGCCTTTGGCCTGCCGCTTATTCAGCACCTGCTGGATGCGCCGGGCAAACCACGTGAGAAAACGGTCAAGGCGCTGATCCTGGCCCCGACGCGTGAATTGGTGAACCAGATCGCTGACAGTCTGCGCAATTTGACCGTGAAGACCAAGCTGCGGGTTGTGACCGTTGTCGGCGGGCAATCCATTGGCAAGCAGATCAAGCTTCTCAGCCGGGGCACCGATATCCTTGTGGCCACGCCGGGGCGGTTGATCGACCTGATGGAGCGTCGTGCGCTTGACCTGTCGACCGCGCGGCATCTGGTGCTCGATGAGGCCGATCAGATGCTCGACATGGGATTCATCCATGACCTGCGCAAAATTGCGCCGCGTCTGGGCAGTCCGCGCCAGACCATGCTGTTTTCGGCCACCATGCCGAAACAGATGGAGGAGCTGAGCCAGGCGTATCTGAGCAATCCCAAACGAGTGCAGGTCGCGCCGCCGGGCAAGGCGGCGGACAAGATCACGCAATCGGTGTATTTCGTGCCGGGGCCTGAAAAACCGTCGAAGCTGCGCGAAATCCTGTCGCAGGATCCCGGTGCGCTGACACTGGTCTTTGCGCGCACCAAGCATGGCGCGGAGAAGCTGATGAAAGGTCTGGTGGCCGATGGGTTCAATGCCGCCTCGATCCACGGGAACAAATCCCAGGGCCAGCGAAATCGCGCGCTCAAGGCGTTTCGGCAAGGCACGGTAAATGTTCTTGTGGCCACGGATGTGGCGGCGCGGGGCATCGACATTCCCGGCGTGGCCTATGTGATCAACTATGATCTGCCCGAGGTGGCGGACAATTATGTGCACCGGATTGGGCGCACGGCACGCGCCGGACGCGAGGGCGAGGCGATTGCGTTTTGTGCGCATGAAGAAGCCGGGCTGTTGCGGGATATCGAGAAACTGATGAAAATCACGATACCTGTTGCCGGTGGCACCCCGCCAACCGACTTCACGGCCCGTCCGAAGCGGGGTCAGAAACAGGGTCAGAAACGGCGATCCGGTCCATCTCGGGGACGGTCCAAGCCCGCTGGCAACGGACAAACGCCGCAAGGCCACAAGCGCCGGAGACCCCGTCGCCGGAAGGCGGCATAAGGTAAGGCGGGCCTAGGCCTCCAGCTCGGCATCCCAGTAGAGGAAATCCATCCAGCTTTCGTGCAGATAGTTGGGTGGAAACTTGCGCCCCAGATTGCGCAGCTGTTCGGCTTCGGGCGCGCGCGGCGGACGGCGCAGGCTCAGGTTTGACTGCCGCAGGCTCTTGGCGCCTTTCTTGAGGTTGCAAGGGCTGCAAGCCGCCACAACGTTTTCCCAGCTGGTAATCCCGCCTTTGGCGCGGGGCACCACGTGGTCAAAGGTCAGATCGCCCTTGGACCCGCAATACTGACATTGGAACTGGTCGCGCAGGAAGAGGTTGAACCGTGTGAAGGCGACGCGTTTTTGCGGCTTCACATAGTCTTTGAGCACGATCACCGAAGGAATCTTGATCTCGGTCGAGGGGCTGCGCACCGTGTCCTCGTATTCGGCCACGATATCCACCCGTTCGAGATAGGCCGCCTTGATGGCGTCCTGCCATGTCCAGAGCGACAGCGGATAGTAGGACAGTGGCCTGTAATCCGCATTGAGAACCAGCGCCGGATGGTGTTTCAGCGCGGACGGTTCCCTGACGAATTCGGTTCTGAACTCTGCAATCATGACGCTCTCGTTCTCCTGCTCGGACTGCCTCGTACTTTGTGCCTTGGAATGCGGTGCTGCACCCTTCTTACCCACCACTATATCTCGTGTTTTGCCTCTGGCAAGACCCAGAAATTGCGGCAGATGTTGCGGTTGAGTTAGCGCGGATTGGTGACAGGGATGTGACAGTTATCCACAGGGTGTTTGGGTTTTAGGGATGGCTGATTTGTGGGACTTTGCTGCCGTTCGTTGCCTAGACCTAAAGGTTTGCTTTTTTGAGTTCGCAACAAGCGATGTTTTCTGATACGTGCTAATCGCTGTTTTTACGAACATCTTGGGTTTTGGAAGTTCCAATGCGCTCTTTCGCGAACTTGGGAAAGAAAGTAGTTTGCTTGTCTATTGGGTCTCGCGACCCTGAGTGTTCGCGTGCGATTTGACAGACCAGTGCCCAAACTGGATCGAAGTTCGTCTTGAGCTTAAGTTTATTGATCACAAGTTCGTAGAGATCACCCATCGATACTAACGTCTCAGCTTCGCTGTCTACGATTTCGATGCCAAAAACTTCTTCGATGGCCATTAGCACCTCGACGTCATCTAAATCATCACCAAGATTAATGGTATTGAGGCGCTGTGTGATGCGTGGCCTGCCATACTGAAACAGCCAAAACGACAATAGTCCCAGCACACCTATCGTAACGTAGGGTTCAGCACGACAACCTTCTTCAAACGCTGCGTAGATGATGTCCTCTCCCACCCAGAACCAGACTGCAGCACTGAAGACACCAGTCAAAAGGATTACTCCTGCGCACAGGATCGAAAGCCATCGATGATTGAGGTACAGCGTCACCGCAATGAGACAAACTAAGCCAACACCCAGTGGAGACGTAAAGAAGAAATACAGTTCTTCAAAACGATTGATGCTACCACCGCTTGGGTCCCAACTCGGCCGTACCTTGTCACAGACCTCTGCTAAAGCTGGTGAACCGGCAACCAATGCAATTGTGCTGTATACAGTCAG
>JBCAZO010000117.1:0-7095 GCA_038532975.1 Pseudomonadota bacterium | reverse complement strand
GGCCTGCATCAGCGTGCCGCTGTCCTTGGGCGGGTTTTCGATATGGTAGCCTGCGTCTTTCAAGAGAGACAGGGCGTGGACGGTGCCCGCGGGCGTGTCGAGGCCAACACCGTTGGCCAGCCTGCCGTCCTTGTTGGGATAGTTGGCCAGCACAAACGCCACTTTGCGGTCTTTGACGGCAGTCTGGCGTAGAATTGCCCAGTTTTTGGCAAGGGCAGTGACAAATTCGATACGGTCGCCCTGCGCGCGGTAGGTGGCGATGGGGCATTCCGTCGCCTCGTCGAAGAAGGCTTCGCCTTTGAATGAGATCGCGCGCGACAGGATGCGGCCATCGACCTCGGGCAGGGCCACGTTCATGGCGATGTCACGGGCGCTGAGACCTGTGAGACCTTCGGCCCATGCCTCTTCCGACGATCCGGCAAGAACGGTTTGGAAAACCGGAGCGGCATTGGCCGAGGACATCGCCAACGGGTTTGCCGGGGTATCGTCACCGGTATGCGGCGAACCTACGGCGAAAGACGTGGTGTTGAGGATGACAGCCGGTGGCGCGGTTTGAAAGAGGTGATCCAGTGTGGCAACAGAAACGGGGTCTTTCAACGAGGCCACGAAAACCGGCAGAGGGTTGAGCCCGGCCCGAAGAAGCGACCGGGTGAGGCGGTTGATCGGATTAAGCCCTGCACCCTGTACCAGCGCGCGGTAAAAGATGATCGGCACGACGGGTGCACCTTGGGTCCAGGCGTCTTGTGCGGTGGCAAGATCGGCCAATCCACTACCGGGCCAGTAAACGCCCGCACGCAAAAGCGGAGCTGCGGCTGCGGGTTTGTCCGTTCCAGCCAGCATTGCCTTGGCGTAACTCAGAAAGTTAGCTGAGTTTTGTGGGCCACCTTCGACCAGATAGGCCCAGAGTGCATCATAATCTGCATCCGACACTGTTGAGAGCGCCCGCAAATCTCCGTCTGGCTTGTCGTCTCCTGGCAAAAGCGCGAGGGGCACATTGGCGTCATGACAGCGTGCGGCGTATTGTTCGGTGCCATAAGTCCAGTAGGCGGCACCACCCAGCACACGGGCAATGACAAGTCGGGACTTTGTCGCGCAGGTGTCGAGATGCAGGTCCACCGACATCGGATGTTGCAGGTGGGTCAGATTGGCCAGCCGCAGCGTTGGCGGCATGTCCATTTCGGACCTTGCCTCGGACAGGGCGGCCAGTTCGGTGTCTGCAGCGGACAGAAAGATCACATCCGCAGGCGACTGCCCAAGGTCGACAGGTTCCTTGCCGTCGTCAATGGCTCCGGGTGTGGCGGCAAGCAGGTGCATCAGCTGAGCGACTTTTCCATGAAGACTGAGGTCTGGTTGGGCTCATAATCACCAAAAATTCCACAGCGCGAGAAGCCGTGGCGCTCATACAGACGCACCGCTGCGGCGAGCAGCTCTGCGGTTTCGAGGCGCAGCAGGGGAAGGTCGAGCTCACGGGCCTGATCCTCGATTTGACGCAAGAGTGCTGCGGCCACACCTTTGCCGCGCGCGCCCTGCGCAGTGAACATCGACTTAACCTCGCCATAGCCATCTTTTGCGGCCAATGCACCTGTGCCCAGCGTGGTGCCGCCAAGGCGGGCAGCGAAGAAATAGACATCCGGCGCACACAAGTCCTCTATATCCAGGAAATAGTTTTCCTCGGGCGGAAAATTGGTGCGCATCAGGTCGTGGCTGGCTTCGAGCAATGCGCGGGGGCCATTCGCACGTGGATCCGCTGGTTCAACGATGAGAGTCACGCGGCCAGCGCTTTTTCAATGGCTGCGCGGTCAAGCCCGGATTGGCCGATAACCACCAATCGTGTTTCGCGTGCCTCTGCGCCAAAGGGGCGGTCGAAATAAGTGTCCACGCGTGGTCCGACCGCCTGCAAAGTGAGACGCATGGGTTTGCCGGACACCGCCGCGAAACCCTTGAGGCGCAGGATATCATGCGTGCGGATCACGTCTGCCACCTGCTCGGCAAAGGCATTTGGATCTGTGATCTCGGGTCGTGTGACGACAAAAGATTCGAACGCGTCGTGGTCATGGTCGTGATGATGGTCATGATCTTCATGGTGATCATCGTCATGATGATGGTGGTGGTGATGCTCGTGGCGGGCGTCCATATCGGCTTCGGCGCCAACTCCCTGACCCAGCAGCACATCTACCGGTAGCGCACCCATGGTGGATTTCACAACCTGGACACCGTCACGACTATCTGAGCGCAGCTGAGCCACAAGCGTGTCAGCCTCGGCCTGACCCAGAAGATCGGATTTGTTCACCACGATCATGTCGGCACAGGCGACCTGATCCTCAAAAAGCTCTGACAGTGGCGTTTCATGGTCCAGGTTTTCGTCTTGTGCGCGCTGAGCATCCACCGCCGCCACGTCATGGGCAAAGCGCCCTTCGGAGACGGCCTTGCCATCGACCACGGTCACAACGCCGTCCACAGTCACACGCGTGGAAATCTCTGGCCAGTTGAAGGCACGCACCAAGGGTTGAGGCAGCGCCAGCCCGGAGGTTTCGATCACGATGTGATCGGGGGAATCGGGGCGGTCAAGCAACTTTTCCAGCGTTGGGATGAAATCCTCGGCCACTGTGCAGCAGATACAGCCATTGGATAGCTCCATCACGTCTTCTTCAGCACAGCCCTCGATGCCGCAGCCCTTGAGAATGCCACCATCAACGCCAAGATCGCCAAACTCATTGATGATAAGCGCGATGCGGCGGCCATTGGCATTTTCCAGCATGTGACGGATCAAGGTCGTTTTGCCAGCTCCCAGAAAGCCGGTGACGACGGTGGCGGGAATTTTGGACTGCATGATGCTCTCCTGAGATCACTCGATGGTCAGTGTTGTGGTGGCTTCGATCTTGGTGCCGTTCACAGCAAGATAGCTGTGATCATTGGCATTGAGGGTGACGCGAATTTCATGTGTGCCTTTGGGCAGGGCTGAGAGCTGCGTCCAATGGCTATAGGCGCGCGGTTGTTTGACGTCGTTGACATAGATATGGGCGTGGCCAAATCCGGGAACGTGATCGCCATTTACACGTTTGGGGTCAAAGGTGAAGTTGGTGGTCACAAGTTCAAGATTGCGGCTTTGCGGGCCGTCTGGATGGATCACCAGCTCGAGCGTTGGCACTGGGCTTTCGGCCTCGATCACCTTGTGCTTATGGCCGCTATGGCCGTCGCCGTGGTCATGGGCGGTGTGATCATGGGCAGCGTCATCTCCCATATGGGCCTTGGACACGGCAGTGTGATCCACAACTGTGGCCGTGACCAATGCGCCCAGGCCTGCTCCAGCAAGAACACCAACTGCCAACAAGATGACCGGATTGGCCATGTTTGCCCTCTTCAGAAATAGACAGGGCGGCCCGTGGTGAGCCGCCCTTCAGATCAGTCTGTTGTCAGCCGACCAATGCGGCCACGATCGGGCCTTCGACTATTTCCAACGCTAGGAAAACGCCAACGCCTGCGACCATCGCGCCCACAAGACGGGCATTGGTTGCGGCGGCTTCAGTTGCGCCGAGAATTTTCTCAACAACCCACCCAGCGGCGATTGCGATGCCATATTGCAGGGCACCAAGACCCAGAAGATAACCCATCAGCACAGCCGCGTTCACGCCGCCTTCCTGGGCGGCGATGGAGCCACCAAAGGCCGAACCATGGAACAGGCCGAAAGCCGCAAAAAGGGCAACCGCTGTGGTTGCCGTCAGGGCGCGGCCAGACAGGACGATGCCGCCCACGACCAGCAGTGAGAGCACGATAAATGTCTCGGCGAGCGGCATGGAGATGCCTGCATACATCAGGCCACATCCAACGAGCATGGCGGCAATGTAGGCCGCTGGGGTCAAATACCGCTTAGCTGTGAACAGTGCTGCGACGCCCATGGCGATCACGAAGAACAGGTGGTCAAAGCCCAAGAGCGGGTGCCCGACGCCTGAGAGCATCCCGTGCGTGAAAGTTTCCATCGGCATGCCGTTTAGCGGGTGGTGGGCAAGAGCCGGGCTTGCCACAAGGCTCGCGGCGGCGATGGCGAAATACTTTTTCATTTTTGTCCCCCTTGGGTTCAAGATCTTGAAGGGGGGTATCGTCAGAGAGGCTGCCGGATCAGGTTGTCTCGCCCCGGCTTTCCCCCAACGGAACACCCCGTCCGTTGTTTTCAGGTCTCGGGCATTGGCCCGATGCATGGCCGGTCTCCTGGCTCGCGGGTCTGTGCATCCATCGGCCTTCCCGGGGTCATCCCAGTGGCGTTGCGATGGGTGCTCTCCGCTTACAGTCGCGGGGGCGGCTGACGATTTGGCGCCCGGATTGGGTCCGCTTTCACGTCATTCCCTGTTTCATCCCCAGTGCTTTGCACATTGCGTGGGGAACCTTGCCTCTCTGGTATGAAACCGCCTGTGCGCCCCGTCAAGGAAGATTCCGACCAACGACGGCTATTGAGCGGCATTTCTCACCAGAGCTTTCTTAAGGTATATTCAATATCTTGTGGATAACTGGCGGAGTATGGCCACATACAGGGGTTTTGCGTTGACTCTGGGGCTTGGGGTAGCGTTCCATAGACCCCCAAGGCCGGAATCACTTATAAAACCAGATCGGCCAGGTAAGAGGGACCGACACGCGTGCAGTTTTCCAAGCTCAGACTGACAGGGTTCAAAAGTTTTGTGGATCCCACCGACCTGTTCATCTCGGATGGATTGACAGGTGTGGTTGGGCCAAATGGCTGTGGCAAGTCGAACCTGCTGGAGGCGCTGCGCTGGGTGATGGGGGAAAACCGGCCCACCTCGATGCGTGGCTCGGGCATGGAAGATGTGATTTTCGCAGGTGCCGCGACGCGCCCCGCGCGCAACTTTGCAGAAGTCAGCATCCATATCGACAATTCCGAGCGTCTGGCGCCACAGGGGTTCAACGATGCTGACCACCTTGAGATCGTGCGCCGGATCACGCGCGATGTGGGCAGCGCTTATAAGGTGAATGGCAAAGACGTGCGCGCGCGCGATGTTCAGATGCTGTTTGCCGATGCCTCAACGGGTGCACATTCTCCGGCGCTTGTGCGGCAAGGACAGATTGCAGAGCTGATCAATGCCAAACCCACGGCGCGGCGGCGTATTCTCGAAGAAGCGGCGGGGATTTCAGGCCTCTATCAGCGGCGGCACGAGGCCGAACTGAAGCTTAAGGGGGCCGAGACGAACCTAACGCGCGTGGATGACGTCATAGAACAACTTGCCGGACAGCTGGCGCAATTGGCGCGGCAAGCCAAACAGGCGATGCGCTACCGCCAGATTGGTGAAGAGTTGCGGCATGCCGAAGGTCTGCTGCTGTATCGGCGCTGGAAAGAGGCAGATCAGATCAGGGCCGCTGCAGAGCAGGAACTGACAGAACGCACAACCCAGGCTGGTCGCGCCGAAGCGGCAGCACGAGAGGCCGCCAAATTGCGTCAGCGCGCCGATGAAGCCTTGCCACCGCTGCGCGAGGAAGAGGCGATTGCGGCTGCTGTTTTGCAGCGCCTGATCGTGAAGCGTGACACCCTAACGGATCAAGAACAGGCGGCGCAGGATCGCATAGAAACGTTGCAGGCACGTATCGAGCAACTGGTTCTTGATATGGAGCGTGAGGTCAATCTCAACCGCGACGCCGGCGAGACAATTGAACGGCTTGAATGGGAAGCCAAGGAACTGGCCAAGGCCACCGAGGGTCACGAGGACCGCGTGGCCGAGGCCGCAAAAGAAGCGCAGGATGCGGCGGCTGTGTTGCAGACACGGGAAACTGATCTGTCACAACTAACAGAAGATGTCGCACGGTTGGCCGCACGGCATCAATCTGTCCAGCGTTTGGTGGAAGACCACCAGACGACCTTGCAGAAATCCGAGGATGAGGCGACCCGGGCGAAAGACGCCGCGCAGGCTGCAGAAGCCGCTGTTGCCGAGGCGTCGGAACAGTTTGATACGGCTCAAAAAGCAGAGACCGCCGCTGCGAAGGCCGCCGTGGAGGCAGAGCAAGCTCTGACCGAGGCGGATGAAGCGCGGGCTGACGCACAGGCGCGAGAAGCGGAAGCACGTGCTGAGCGTTCGGAGGCTGAAGGCGAGGTCAATGCGCTTTCGGCAGAGGCATCAGCTTTGGCACGGCTTCTGGAACGAGATACGGCTGAAGGCGGCCAGATCGTAGACATGGTGCAGGTCAATGCGGGTTACGAAAAGGCGTTAGGTGCCGCACTTGCCGATGATTTGAGGGCACCAGCCGTCGAGAGCGATGGACCGTCAGGCTGGGTGCGGCTGTCGCAATACACATCAGCGCAAGCTTTGCCCAAAGGTGTGCCCGCACTTAGTGATTTCGTCACCGTACCTGATGTTTTGATGCGGCGGATTGCGCAGATTGGATTGGTTGCACCAGAAGAAGGAGCCAAGCTTCAGTCAGAGCTCAAGCCCGGTCAGCGTTTGGTCAGTACAGAAGGGGACCTGTGGCGCTGGGACGGCTACCGTGCTTGGGCGGAGGACGCGCCGTCGGCTGCGGCCTTGCGCCTGCAACAGCTCAACCGCCTGGAAGACCTAAAACAGCAACTCGCGCATGCCAACGCTCGCGCTGACGGGGCCGCTGCGGCGCATGACACGCTCAAGACCCGGTTGACCGATACGACGGAAGCTGACCGAGTTGCACGAGAAGCGCGTCGTGCCGCCGATAGTGCCATGGCAGAAGCAAACCGTACCCTTTCGCGTGCGGAGGCCGACCGCAACCTTGCGCAATCGAAGCTGGAAAGCTTGAAACTGGCAGTGACGCGGCATGCCGAAGAGGCGTTGGCCGCGCGGGATGCCTTGTCAGAAGCCGAGAAAGCCTTGGGTGACCTTGGCGATCTGGACGCTGCGCGCGCGCAGGTGGAAGACATTAAGATGACGGTCGAGGCGGCGCGGGTCACGATGATTTCTCATCGGTCGTCTCATGATGAACTGCGTCGAGAGGGCGAGGCACGCACCAAACGGGCGCAGGAAGTCACCAAAGAGCTTTCTGGATGGCAGCACCGTCTAGAAACAGCGGAGAGGCGCAGTGCAGAGCTGGCGAAGCGCAAAGACGAAAGCGAGGTAGAGCTGCAAGAAG
>JBCAZO010000116.1:0-7155 GCA_038532975.1 Pseudomonadota bacterium | reverse complement strand
CACGGTCGTGTCCGCGTCACCGTGTAGGATTTCAACCGGCATGGTGACGCGGACACGACCGTGCCGCTGAACGTTCATTCCGAACCTCTTTCAAAGCAATTGACGAAAGGCACCCTGACCGTGCTGCCCGGCATTGGCCATATGCCGCATCATGCTGATCCAAAAGCGACATTTGCCGCCATAGACCGCGCCGCAGCGCGCGCCGGATTGCGTTAAGCGGATTCACATTCCATAGTGATGGCAAACCCGAAGGAGAGGCGCATGGAGCTTCCATTTGACGGCGCGATCAGTGCTTTTTTTAAGGATGACGCCCCGGATGACATTCGCAACGCAATCAAACGCGGCGAAAAAGGCGAGATCCTGTCCTCCACATATCCGCATTCCGACCGCATGCCGCGCAAGGCCTATGAGCAGGACCTGCTGAAGCTGCAGACCGAGCTTGTCAAGCTGCAGGCCTGGGTCAAGGAGAGCGGTGCGCGTGTCGTTTGTATCTTTGAGGGGCGTGATGCAGCCGGAAAAGGCGGTACAATCAAACGCTTTCGTGAATATCTTAATCCTCGCGGCGCGCGTGTTGTGGCCCTGTCAAAACCGACCGACAAGGAAGCCACGCAGTGGTATTTCCAACGCTATGTTGATCACCTGCCCGCCGCAGGCGAGATAATTTTCTTTGACCGCTCGTGGTACAATCGCGGCGTGGTGGAAAAGGTGTTTGGCTTTTGCTCAGATGCGCAGCGCGAGCATTTCTTTGGTCAGGTCGGCGATGTTGAGAAGATGCTGGTGGATGAGGGCATTCACCTCTTCAAATTCTGGCTCAACGTGGGACGCGCCGAACAACTGCGCCGCTTTCTCGGGCGTGAAGGCGATCCGCTCAAGCAGTGGAAACTCAGCTGGATTGATGTCGAAGGCCTGAAGAAATGGGAGGATTACTCAGCGGCCATTTCCGAAACGCTGAACCGCTCTGATAGCGCGCATGCGCCCTGGACGATTATTCGCTCGGATGACAAGCGCCGCGCGCGGCTGGAAGCGATCCGGCATGTTCTTTTAAATATCGAATATGATCGAAAAATTCCAAAATCCGTCAGCCAACCCGACACATCAATTTGCGCCGGGCCCGAGATCTGGGATGCCTAAACGCGGCTATCACCATGGCAATCTGCGCCAGGCCCTGGTAGAGGCCGCGCTCACCCTGATTGAGGCGAAGGGCCCCACCGGTTTCACCCTGTCGGAGGCCGCCAAACAGGCGGGTGTCACACCGGCCGCGGTCTATCGCCATTTCGCCGGGCGCGAGGATCTTATTGCTGAGGCCGCGCGCCAAGGATATGTGATTTTTGCCGAGGCGATGGAACAGGCCTATGAAAGCGGACAACCCTCCGCGCTGTCTTCGCTAGAGGCCACCGGTCGCGCCTATCTGACCTTCGCCAGGGATCATGCCGGGCACTACATCGCGATGTTCGAAAGTGGCGTCTCGGTCAACCGAACACCAGAGCTTGCCGCGATCTCTGGCCGCGCCCGCGCCGTTCTGGAACGCGCCGCCGACGCGCTTTCGCGTCATATCCCGCCCGGCCAGCGCCCGCCGCCTTCTATGGTGTCGGCCCATATCTGGGCGCTGAGCCACGGTGTGGTGGAACTTTTCGCGCGCAATTCCCCCGGCACACAGGCGCCTTTCTCTCCCGAGGACTTGCTGGAGTCCGGCATCGGTGTTTACCTGCGCGGTCTTGGATTGCTGCCACAGGATGGCTGAAACGCCCCTGCTTCTTTCTTGTCAAAAATACCCAAAAGAAAAAGGCCACCCAAAGGCGGCCTTCTCCGAAATCTTGTAAGGCACATTTAACGCTTCGAGAACTGGAAGCTGCGGCGCGCCTTGCGCTTACCGTATTTCTTGCGCTCCACCACGCGGCTGTCGCGCGTGAGGAAGCCTGCGGCCTTGAGCGCACTGCGCAAACTTGGATCATAAAGCTGAAGCGCCTTGGAGATGCCGTGCTTGACCGCACCGGCCTGACCCGAAAGACCACCGCCTTTGACTGTTGCCTGCACGTCGAACTGGTCTTCCACACCGGCCACGGTAAAGGGCTGGCGCAGAATCATCTGCAGGACGGGACGGGCGAAATAGGTGTTCATTTCTTTGCCGTTTACGACCACTTTGCCGGAGCCAGGTTTGATCCAGACACGGGCCACCGCATCTTTCCGTTTGCCGGTAGCATAGGACCGGCCCAGATCATCACGGACAGGCTCACGGGGCGCCTCTTCGGGCGTGCCCTGCACACCGCCGATATCGTCGGTCACAACGGCTTCGAGATCGTCGAGAGTTTTAATTTCGTCAGCCATCTCTTACACCCGCGTATTTTTCTTGTTCATGGATTTCACATCCAGCACTTCAGGGCTTTGCGCCTCGTGCGGATGCTCGGTGCCTGCGTAGACACGCAGGTTGGTCATCTGACGACGCGCCAGACGATTGGACGGCAACATGCGCTTGACCGCCTGCATCACCACCCGCTCAGGATGCTCGCCTTCGAGGATCTGACCGGTGGTGCGCGACTTGATCCCACCCGGATAGCCGGTGTGCCAGTAATTGGGTTTTTCACGCTTGTTGCCAGTCACCTGAACCTTGTCGGCGTTGATGACGATGACATTGTCGCCCATGTCCTGGCTGGGCGTGAAACTTGGTTTGTGCTTGCCGCGCAGACGCGTGGCAATGATCGAGGCAAGACGACCCAGAACGACACCTTCGGCATCGATCACGATCCATTTCTTGTCGATATCTGCTGGTGTGGCAGAGTACGTTTTCATGGTCGGAAACCTTTGTAGTTCCTGATTGATCCTGGTGCAACGCCGAGCCATGCTGGTCAGCGCGTGCGATGGGCGGTTTATATAAGCTGGATACTCACGGTCAAGCGTCGTGATCTTTAAATATCGTATTTAATTCAATGTGTTAAAATTATGGTATTATATTACCCCACTATGTAGGCTTACAAATCCACATTCAGCGGCGGCACTTCAAGCAGGCTGGACATCCGCTTTAAGGCCGCCTCAAAATCTGAGGCTTCGCTGTTTGGATCAAGACTGATGCGCACGGCATTGGGAGCTTGGCCGTCTGGCAAAGCAAATTCATCGGCGGGTTTTACACGGATGCCCTCAGCCTCACATGCTCGGGCAAAAGTCGACCCACGCCAGCCCTGCGGCAGTTTCAGCCACAGGAAAGGCAGTGTCTTGCGCCAGGCAATATCCCACTGCCCCAGCACATTCACCGCGATCCGCACCCTGTCACAGATGATATCCTCTACCTGAGACCGGAACGTTTCGGCCTGTCCGGAGCGGATGAGAATAGCAGCGATGTCGAGAATGGGTTGAGGTATGCCATAGAAGGACGACTGCGCCACCTGTCTTGCTTGCGCCGATAACCCACGCGGCGCGACGGCGTAGCCAAACCGAAGCGAGGCCGACACCGATTTGCTCAGCGATGAAACAAACCAGGCCCGCTCCGGGCAAAGGGCGCGATAGGCTGGAGTTTCACTGCGGGTCACACAATGACAATCATCCTCGATGATCTGAAGCTGATATTTCCGCGCCAGGTTTGCGATCTGCTGTTTGCGCTCCAAAGGTGTGCGCGTGGTCGTCGGGCTATGCGCCTCGGCCGCTGTCAAAAGCACTTGCCCACCATGGCGGCGCAGCAGCTCTTCCAACCGGTCGGGGCGCAGGCCATGTTCGTCCATCTCGACACCAATCAGCTGCGCCCTGAGAAGCCGTGCGGCATGGCGCACGCCCGGATAGGCCAGCGACTCTGTCAGGATCACCGGCGTGGCCCCGTGCAAAATGGTCTGAAGCGCCATCATCACGGAATTCTGAGCACCCAGCCCCAGCACCACCTCATCCGCGCCAAAGCGCCCTGCCCGGTCCACGCCAATCCACTGCGCCACCGCGGCCCGCGCGGCATAGTCGGTCTGTACTGTGGGATAGTCCAGATAGCGATGCGCCCCGCCGCGGCCCAACTCCATCATGATCTGGCGGATGTATTTGTCCTGCCCGATGTCCGGCACCCGCACAGCGCGGAAATCGAGATAGTCCGACGCTGTCAGGTTCAGCAATGGATCATCCGGCAGTTCGGCGACCAGGCTTCCAGTAACAAAGGTGCCTCGGCCAACAGTGGTTTCCACCAGCCCCTCTTCCGCCGCCATCTTGTAGGCACGCGCCACAGTGCCGGGTGTGATGCCCAGTTTCCATGCCAGATCCCGCACCGGCGGCAGGCGCGTCCCGGTTTCCAGATTGCCGGAACGTATGGCATCACGCATTGATTGTATCAATACAATATACTTTGATTCGCCTTTCGTTTCGAGATCTGGCATCCATATTGTATCAGTCACAATGTTTTCCTCGCAGTTTTGAGGCGAATCTTCTACCTAATACACATCACAATCTGAATATTGTATCAATACAATTTCCTCAGGCGAAAGGATAAGGACCATGACTACCCTAACTCGATCCTACCGCGCAGCGCTGGAGCACCTGCGTGCCCATAGTTCCCTGCCCGTAGTGTCGCGTATCGCGGTACAGGTGGCATGGTACGTCCTGCTGTGGAGCCAAAGGCGCAAATCGCGTCATGATCTGTCTCTGCTTGATGATCATATGCTCAATGACATCGGCCTCTCCCCCCGTCAGGCCAAGCAGGAATACAGCAAGTGGTTCTGGAGGCCCTGATCGTCCCCGACAGGCCCCTCTTCCACCTGGGCCGGAGTTTCTCCGGCCCTTTTTTTATTTTGGCGGAATGGAATAGGTCAGACTGGCCCGCGCAACCGGCTTGTCGCTGCCTTCTGAGAAAAGAAGAACATCTCCGACCGCAAGTGCGCGCCCGAGCTTGAGCAGTTTGCATTTGGCAATCAGGTCCGCGTTCGCAACAGGCTTGCGCATGAAATCAATCGAACAATTCGTCGTCACAGTTAGCGCCTCCGGGCCGATCATACCGAGCACAGCCACATACACAGCCACGTCCGCCAGCCCAAACATGGATGGCCCTGACACCGTTCCGCCAGGGCGCAGATGACGTTCAGACACGTTAAGGCGCATGGTCACACCCATCTCTTCCAACGCCTCGACGGTGAAATCTCCCTTAACCTGAGGAAAGACCTCGTCAAGAAATGCGGTCATCTCGTTGATGGTCATTTTGAGCGCCATGCTTTCCTCCCTGCCCGTCTCGCAGTAGAAGAATCACAGACGCAGCGGAGACACAAGATGACAATCCTGATCCGGGAAGACCAAGGCGCGGTGGCGCGGCTGACCATGAACCGGCCCGAGGCACTCAATGCGCTCTCGGATGCGATGCTGGCGGCACTGCAAGAGGAATTCGGTCGATTGTCAGAGGACCGCAGCATTCGCGCGGTGGTCATTGGGGGCGCCGGCAAGGCATTCTGCGCAGGCCATGATCTCAAGGAAATGACCCAAGGGCGTCAGGCCGAAGATGGCGGAAAGGCCTATTTCAATGACCTCTTCAACCGCTGCGCCAATGTGATGCGCGCCATTCGTGACCTGCCCCAGCCCGTGATCGCGCAGCCGCATGGCATCGCCACCGCCGCAGGCTGTCAGCTGGTCGCTGCCTGCGATCTGGCCATTGCCGCCGAGGGTACGAAGTTTGGCGTTAATGGCGTCAACATAGGTCTCTTTTGTTCGACCCCCATGGTGGCGCTGTCGCGAAATATCCCACGCAAACAGGCGTTTGAGATGCTGACCACGGGCCAGTTCATCGACACAGACCGCGCCACGGCTCTTGGCCTGATCAACAAAGCCGTACCCGCGGAAGCTCTTAACGCAGCGACAGAGGAGCTGGCCGAAACCATCGCCGCCAAGCTGGGCGCGGTTGTTAAGATTGGTAAAGAGGCGTTCTATCGCCAGCTGGAGATGGGTCTGGATGACGCTTATGACTACACCCGCGACGTGATGGTCGAGAACATGCTCTGGCGCGACACCGAAGAAGGCATCAACGCCTTTATCGAAAAGCGCCCCCCGGATTGGAACCAATAGACCTTTCCAAACAGCCCTCAACCGCCTAGATCGGGGCTTATGGACAAGACCTTGCATATCGTTGGCGGCGGCATGGCCGGATCTGAAGCCGCGTGGCAGGCCGCGCATATGGGCGTCAAGGTGGTCATCCATGAGATGCGCCCAAAGGTCGGGACCTTCGCGCACCAGACAGGCGATCTGGCCGAGATGGTCTGCTCCAATTTCTTCCGCTCGGACGATGATGAGCAGAACGCCGTGGGGCTGCTGCATTGGGAAATGCGTGCCGCGGGTGGGTTGATCATGGAAATGGCGGACAAACATCGCCTGCCGGCGGGCGGCGCACTGGCGGTGGATCGTGAGCCGTTCGCGCAATCCGTTACCGCGCGTCTCCGCGCTCATCCCAATATCCGCGTCGAACCGGGCGAAATCGCTGCTTTGCCCGAGGACGGCCACTGGATTTTCGCCACTGGGCCGCTCACCTCGGAAAAGCTGGGTGCCGCGATTGCGAAGGAAACCGGCACCGACAGCCTTGCCTTTTTCGACGCAATCGCACCCATCGTCTATTTTGACAGCATCGATATGTCCAAGGCGTGGATGCAGTCACGTTACGACAAGGGCGAGACCGAGGAAGAGCGCACCGCTTACCTGAATTGCCCTATGACCCGTGACCAGTATGAGGCCTTCATCGACGCGCTTCTCACCGCGGACAAAACCGAATTTCACGACGGCGAAACCGCCACCTATTTCGACGGCTGCCTACCCATTGAGGTGATGGCCGAACGCGGGCGTGAGACCCTGCGCCACGGCCCAATGAAACCCGTAGGCCTGACCAATCCGCATACCCCGGATGTCAAACCCTATGCCGTGGTCCAGCTCAGACGCGACAACGCGCTTGGCACGCTTTACAATATCGTTGGATTTCAAACCAAGATGAAATACGGCGCACAAGCTTCTGTTTTCAAAATGATTCCAGGGCTGGAAAATGCCTCTTTCGCCCGCCTTGGCGGCATCCACCGCAATACGTTTCTAAATTCGCCCACGCTTTTAGACGCGCAAATGCGCCTGCGCTCGCGCCCCAATATCCGTTTTGCCGGTCAGATCACCGGCCAAAAGGCCCATGGCAGCGGATTCCACATAGCCCTCGACGCCGGTGATCTGACCGGCGAA
>JBCAZO010000115.1:0-7161 GCA_038532975.1 Pseudomonadota bacterium | reverse complement strand
CCACAGCGCCTTGCGGTGCTCATGGGTTCGGTTCAGGCGGCGGTAGCCTCGTGCGTGACGCATTTTCTTTACTCCTTTTGCCCTCTACGGGCGGTTTTGCTTTGTCTGGTCAGCGATGCGTGTCACCGACTCTCCTTGGGGCAGTGTGCCCGGTATGGTGTAGGCCGGGGATCACCCCGGCCTATCCGTTAAAACTGATCTTCGAACTTCTTCGCCAGATCCTCGATGTTGTCCGGTGGCCAATCCTCGACATCCATGCCGAGATGCAGACCCATACCAGACAGGACTTCTTTGATTTCATTGAGCGACTTGCGCCCAAAGTTTGGCGTGCGCAGCATCTCTGCTTCGGTTTTCTGGATCAGATCCCCAATATAGACAATATTGTCATTTTTCAAGCAGTTAGCAGAACGGACAGACAGTTCCAGCTCATCCACTTTCTTCAACAGAAGTGGGTTGAACTCAAGCCCGTCATCTTCATCCTGACGGCTCGCGGATTCTGGCTCTTCGAAGTTCACGAAGATCGACAGTTGATCCTGCAGAATGCGCGCGGCAAACGCCACAGCATCTTCTGGCGTGATCGAGCCATCGGTTTCCAGCTTCATAGTCAGCTTGTCATAATCCAGAACCTGACCTTCGCGTGTAGGCTGCACGTCATAGCTCACCTTAGTCACCGGCGAATAGATCGCGTCGATGGCAATCAGGCCAATTGGCGCATCTTCCGGCTTGTTCTTGTCCGCAGCCACGTAGCCTTTGCCAGTATTAACTGTCAATTCCATGAAGAGATCCGCGCCATCATCAAGGTGACAGATCACATGGTCTTTGTTCAGAATCTCGATGCCTGCGCTATCCGAAATCTCAGCAGCGGTCACAACGCCCGGCCCTTTCGCCGAGATCGACAAACGCTTGGGCCCTTCCACATCCATGCGAAGCGCAACACCCTTGAGGTTCAGCACGATGTCGGTGACGTCTTCACGCACACCGGCCACGCTTGAAAACTCGTGCAGCACGTTGTCGATTTGCACAGATGTAATGGCCGCCCCTTGCAAAGACGACAACAGAACGCGCCGCAGCGCGTTCCCCATAGTCAGACCAAAGCCCCGCTCCAGCGGTTCGGCCACGACAATCGCCTGACGCAGCGGGTCATTGCCCGGCTTCACCTCAAGCTGTGTCGGTTTGATCAATTCGGCCCAGTTTTTGTGGATCATGCGGTCCCTCCATTCCTGTTCCAAGCTGCATGTCCGTTGGCTTGGAACGCCCGAGGTTTAAAATGTCGGAATGGGGCCGTGCAAAAACACGGTCCCCATCCATGAATACTGATTAGACCCGACGACGTTTCGGCGGGCGGCACCCATTGTGTGCAATCGGCGTCACGTCGCGGATCGACGTGATGTTGAAACCGACAGCTGCCAGCGCGCGCAGCGCACTTTCACGACCAGAGCCAGGCCCCTGCACTTCAACTTCCAGCGTCTTCATGCCGTGTTCCTGCGCTTTGCGACCCGCGTCTTCGGCTGCCATCTGCGCGGCGTAAGGCGTCGACTTACGGGAGCCTTTGAAGCCCATGGTGCCCGCCGACGACCACGCAATCGCGTTGCCTTGCACATCCGAGATCAGGATCTTGGTGTTGTTGAACGAGCTGTTCACATGCGCCACGCCTGTGGCGATGTTCTTGGAAACCTTACGCTTGGTGCGTTTTGTATCACGTGCCATTGGTTCAGCCCTCCCTTACTTCTTCTTGCCGGCAATGGCCTTAGCAGGGCCTTTGCGCGTGCGTGCGTTGGTATGGGTGCGCTGACCGCGAACCGGCAGATTGCGGCGATGACGCAAGCCGCGGTAGCAGCCAAGGTCCATCAGACGCTTGATGTTCATCTGCACTTCACGACGAAGATCACCTTCGACCATGTAGTTGGCGTCGATATGCTCGCGCACCGACAGAACCTCGGCATCCGAGAGTTCATTGACGCGACGTGCAGGATCAATCTTGACCGCCTCGCAGATGGCCTTGGCCGAGGAATGGCCGATACCGGTGATGTAAGTCAGGGCAATGGGGACCCGTTTATGGGTCGGAATGTTAACGCCGGCGATGCGTGCCACGTGTCATGTCCTTTCGTTGCGGGTCCGTAATTCCAGACCCTTTTTTCACAACGTAGGCCCGAGGCATTTGCTCCGGGCCGCAGCTGAATTCAGGTGGTCGATTCGAACAACAGGAGCGACCTGTCAAGAATCATTGCTCTCGTGCGAGATGGTGCGTGTTAGAAGGGTTTGGCAGGGGCGTCAAGACCTATGGTTGAATTAGGATAAAGCTAATGAAATTTACCCTAAAACACCCGCGATCTCCGCCTTGACCTCGTCTATTTCGCCAAGGCCGTCGACCCAGGCCAGATTGCCTTTGGCATGGTAATAGCCAATCAGCATCGAGGTCTTCTTGTAGTATTCCATCAGGCGGTTCTTGAGGCTTTCCTCGTTGTCATCCGCACGGCGCTTGAATTCAGTGCTGCCGCAATTGCTGCACTTTCCGTCGGCCGGAATGGGCTTGGTGATATCGTTGTAGACCTCGCCACACCCGGCACAGGTCGAGCGCGCCGTGATACGTGCCACCAGCGCATCATCATTGACTTCCATGGCGACCACTTTGTCGAGCGTCTCTCCCGTTTCTTCCAGCAAGTCCGCCAGGGCATCGGCCTGAGCCAGCGTCCGTGGGAACCCATCAAAGATGAACCCGCCCTTTTTGTCGCCCTGCAGTTTCTCTCGAATAAGACCAATCACGATCTCATCAGTCACCAGATCACCGCGCGCCATCACGTCAGCCACGATCTTGCCCATCTCCGATCCGCTGTCCTTGGCCTCGCGCAACATGTCGCCCGTGCTGAGCTGGATCATGTTGCGGTCTTCCACCAGGAAATGCGCCTGCGTGCCTTTGCCCGCGCCCGGCGGTCCGAGAAGTATGATGTTCATCGACGTGCTGTCCCTTTTCTGCGCGCGCGTTTTTTACCTTTGCCACCGAGCTGCGATTTCTCGATCAGGTCCTCATATTGATGCGCCAGAAGGTGAGATTGCACCTGTTGGATCGTGTCCATGGTCACCGACACAACGATCAGAACCGAAGTTCCGCCAAAATAGAATGGGATCGCGAATTGACCACGCAGAATTTCCGGGAGGAGGCAAACTGCCGCAAGATAGGCTGAACCAAGCACCAGAATACGCGTGACAACATATTCCAGATATTCCGCGGTTTTCTTGCCCGGACGAATGCCGGGGACAAAGCCATTCTGGTTCTTCAAGTTGTCGGCCACGTCATCGACTTTGAACGACACATTGTAGGTGTAGAAATAGGTAAAGAAGACGATCATCACCGTAAAAAACACCAGATAAGCAGGCTGTCCGGGTCCGAAATAGGCCATGATCGTGGACATCACCGGCCCGGTCTGATCACCCGAAAATGTGCTGAGCGTTGCGGGCAAAAGCAGTAGTGATGAGGCGAAGATCGCCGGGATCACACCCGCCGGGTTCACCTTGACCGGCAGGTGGCTTGACCCGCCATCATAGACCTTCATCCCCACCTGACGGCGTGGATACTGAATGTGGATCTTGCGCAAGCTGCGCTCCATGAAGACCACAAACGCAATCGTCGCCACGACGAGCACAATCACCCCAATGATCACAGCCGGGCTCAAAGCGCCACTACGACCCGAGGCAAAGAATTGGGCCAGAGCTGCCGGAAGCTCGGCAATAATGCCCACGAAAATGATCAGCGAGATACCATTGCCCACGCCCCGCGCAGTGATCTGCTCACCCAGCCACATCAGGAACATGGTCCCGCCAACAAGCGTGATCATGCAACTTGCAATAAAGAAGAATCCGGGGTCAGAGGCCAAACCACCGGCCTGTAGCGAAGCCGCCAGACCATAGGATTGCAAGGTCGCCAGAAATACCGTGCCATAGCGCGTGTACTGGTTGATCTTCTTGCGCCCCTGCTCACCCTCTTTCTTTAGCTGTTCCAATGCCGGCACCATAGCCGTCATCAGCTGCACAATAATCGAGGCCGAGATATAGGGCATAATGCCCAGCGCAAAGATCCCCATCCGGCCCAGCGCACCGCCGGTAAACATCGACAGCATCCCGCCAATAGAGGCCTGTGCGCCCTCCATAAACTGGCGAAGCTCAGCCCCATCAATGCCCGGAACCGGAATGAACGTGCCAATCCGGTAAACGATCAAAAGCCCGATGGTGAAGAAAATACGCTTGCGAAGCTCTGTTGCTTTGCCCAGGGCGGCCCAGCTCGTATTGGCCGCCATTTGTTCTGCTGCAGATACCATGCGTGGTCTCTTTGTTATGGCAAACGCCGCCCGGGGCCGTTTTCCGACCAGGCGGCGTCCAAAGGAAAACTAGAAGCTATGTAAGGGGACATGCGCCCTCTCACAAGTTTTATTCAGCCGATTGTGCCGCCGCGACGGTCAAGGAACCGCCTGCTTTTTCTACCGCTTCAATAGCCGATTTCGACGCGCCCGTCACCTCAAGCTTGAGCTTGGCACTGACCTCGCCCTTCGCCAAAACGCGGATACCGTCCAGCTTGCGCCGCACCAGACCGCTCTCGACAAGCACGTCTTCGGTGATCGCTTTCTTGGCATCCAATTTCTTCGCATCGACGAATTTCTGAATGAGGCCAAGGTTCACAACGGCAAATTTCTTGCGGTTTGGCTTGTTAAAGCCACGCTTGGGCAGGCGTTGATAGAGCGGCATTTGTCCGCCTTCATAGCCATTGATGGCCACACCCGACCGGGATTTCTGACCTTTGATACCGCGACCGGCGGTTTTACCCATGCCAGAGCCAGGACCACGGCCAACGCGTTTCTTGCGTTTGGTCGCGCCAGGATTATCGCGCAATTCATTGAGTTTCATATCGCTTCTCCTAAGCCGGATGTGACCCCCGAAGCGTAACGGGCCAACCACGGCACTTCTTGATTTTGAGTCGTGTGGCGTCATGCCACCGGGGGCGTATAGACCCGAAGCGATAGGTGATCAAGTGCGAAGACTATTGCAAACGCGCCGGACTGGCCTGCCGACGACGTTCACTCACGAAAGTCGGAGGCTCAGACGCTGCCACATGGGTCGATGTGGCCTCAACAGAAGGTAGACCCCGCGACCCCAACTGCCGCCACCGCTTCACCGCACCGCCCAGCGACATCACGATGTAAAACGCTTGGATCAGCGCCGCACTGAGATTGAAGTCCACGAACAGCGACACCATCACACAAGACGCCGCAGTGCCCGTCAGCAAAAAGTATGTCGGCGTGGAACAGCTTAGGCGTCCGGTGCACAGGGCAAAAAAACCCAGCACATAAATAGACACCCCCACTAGACCCACGGCACGACACACCAACACACCATCGACACTCGCAAACTCATACAAAACCATCACACACCCGGCTCTTTCCCAGCCTGGCACTTTTTTCGAGTGCGGTCAGACTATGACGTCGAGCATTCACGCCCCTTGTTAGCGCGCCGTAAAATGACGCGTTAAAGAAGTGTGAAAAACACGTGAGCAGTCGCGTTTTGGTGACTCCGGACAGCAGAGAAGCGTGTTCCACTCCACAAAGCGGAGGACTGCAAACACTTGACTCTTAATGGTATTCCCTCTTGCCAGCGCGCGCCTCAATTTGCATGTTTGGAATACAACGGCGGCCTCTGGATAGCTCGCTGCAGGTTTGCAGAGAGTTGGGCGGGGCATCCCCGCCTTCGAATATGACCAACACAAACAAGGCGCAACCGCCACTGGGTTTCACCCAGAACGGGTAGCGCAAATCGCAGAAAAGCAGAGGCCGTTCGTTGTATCCGGTCAAGTCAAATGGATAAACGCCAGCTTGCAGAAAACCTTGCGGTCAGCCTGTGCAGTGCAGGGTGGTCAAAAGAGACGCTCAGTTCTACGCTAGTCCGCAGGCTTCCGCCAGCTGTGCACGTTTTGGCAGGGCCAATAAGCAGCGATCTGGTTGGTGAAATCGTGAAACCTTACGCGCCTGCGCCCAAAGTCGTGCAAAGCATTCTTTGTCAAAATCCAAGTTTTCAACGCCTTTTTACTTATTGCCAAAAAAACAATGTCTGGCCTGCCCCAGATCTGGCTGCTCCGGTCATGGCGCCTACAGACGCCTTCAGCACCTTTGAACTGCCTCAACTCACAACTGCAGATGCTCTTGCCGATTGGGTCGGGTTGTCACTGGATCAGCTCGCATACCATTCAGATCTGCAGAACCGGTTCGAAGAACACGGCGATATGGCAGTCAATCATTACCACTATCATCTCAAACCAAAATCAACTGGCGGTCAGCGTGTGATCGAGGCCCCCAAAAAGCGCTTAAAGACCATTCAACGCTGCATTTTGACCGGGATCCTCGATCATGTTGCTGCTCATCCAGACACGTTTGGCTTTGTCAGAGGGCGCAACTGCCTTGACGGCGCGGCGCGTCACGCCGGGGAACAGGCTGTGCTGTGTTTTGACCTAAAGGACTTCTTTCCCTCAATCGGATATGCGCGTGTGTTCGGTTTGTTCAGATGTCTTGGATACCCTCACACTGTCGCACGCTATTTGTCAGCTTTCTGCACAAACGTGACCCCGTCGCGCATTGTCGAGCATATGCGGCCCGAAGATCGCCCCCTATATAAGACCCCGCATCTGCCACAGGGCGCGCCAACCTCGCCATCCTTGGCCAACCTTTTGGCCTACACACTTGACAACCGTTTGTCGGCGCTTGCGCGATCGCTGAATGCAAATTTCAGCAGGTACGCGGATGATTTGGCCTTTTCGGGCGACTCATTTATCGCGGCAACTCTGATGCGCACCGTGCCAGGCATCGTCGAAGAGGAAGGGTTTGCACTCAACACAAAGAAGACCAGAGTGACATCAGCCTTGTCGCGTCAGTCTGTAACTGGCGTCGTGGTGAACCAGCACCTCAATATTGATCGCAAGACCTTTGACCGGCTCAAGGCCATCATCCATGCTTGCGGTCAATTGATCTGGACAGCATTGTCTTGAGTTTCTGTCCCCGACCGGGATTCACGCGTTCGCACCAATCGAGCTTGCCAATTAGCGAGGCGCAAAAGGCAGGTTCGTTCAATCGGGTGTCTTCAGGTTTTCCGCAAGCATGGATGATGGCCTTGAGCCGGTCAAAG
>JBCAZO010000114.1:0-7183 GCA_038532975.1 Pseudomonadota bacterium | reverse complement strand
ACGCGCTGAATGGGGGCATCTGGCCTTTGTCGGCTTTCTCATTCAGGCGGTCTACTTCGGGCTGAGCTATTTTGCATTTGCCTCGGGCGTGGCGGCGGGCACTGTCGCATTGTTCATGTCATTGCAGCCGGTTCTGGTGGCTCTCATCGTGCCGCGCTGGGCGGGGGAACATGTGGGCCGCAACCAGTGGCTTGGCCTGATCCTTGGGCTGATGGGGGCCGTGGCGGTGATCTCGGCGCGCTCGGCTATTGAGACGCCCTCGCTCTTTGGTGTCACCTGTGCGCTTTTAGGACTCGCGGGCATCACTGCAGGGTCGCTTTGGGAGAAACGCTTTGGGCTGAGCCACCATCCGGTGACGGCCAACCTGGTGGGCTATATCGCGGGTCTGATTGGCGTTGCGCCGCTGATGCTCTTGCAGGAGGAGATCTCGATTGACTGGACCTGGGAGTTCACCGGCGCCATCGGCTATCTGGTGGTGGGCAATTCGCTGATTGCTGTGGGGCTTTTGTTGGCCATGATCCGGGCAGGCGACGTGGCGCGGGTCTCGGCGCTTTTGTACCTCGTGCCGCCTCTGGCCGCTTTGCTGGCCTGGGGGATGCTGGGCGAGGTGATGCCGCCCTTGGCCTGGGGTGGCATGGGGATCGCGGCGCTGGGCGTGTTTCTGGCGACACGGAAGGTGGGTTGAAAACCCACCCTACGATTTGATTGAGCCTAGGGTGAGCGATATGTGAATAGCGGTAGGCCGGGGTTCACCCCGGCACATGTCGGATTGGCGGGGTGAACCCACGCCCTACGGGGCTATTTATTGGTAGTTTTCGCTGAAATTTCAGGAGAGAATTTTGATGAAGTTTTTTACAACTGAATGGTGGCAGGGTGGGTGTGAAGAAGCTTCTGAGATCTTTGATAGGTATCAGGCTCATTTTCTACGCATCAGAGACCATCTTCCTCCCAGTTTGGTCGACCTTGAAGAGAATCACACGCTTCATGATGCCCAGATACAGCAAATCGTGAATGATTTTGGTGCTTCTTCAGTTTTTATGGAACTGAAAGGTTGGGACCAAGCGCTTGAACATCGAGTGAAATATAAGCTGAACTTCAAAGGTGTTTCGCAGTTTGTTCAGGTACTCCCAAGGGAAGACTATTCAGACTCTGAGCTGGGTGATCTCGGTTACATGGAAATTGAATTGGTGGCTTCTAAAATAGAAATGAGGATGTTGTTTGCATCTTCAGCGGAGTTCACAATAGTTTTTAAAGACTTTTTCTTCGAACATGCACGCGCGGAGTAGAGGGCCGCAGGCCCGCCGCGCGATCGCCAGACCGCCCCCCGGGCTGGCGGTTGGGTCACGTAAGTGCGGCGATGAAAGGAATTGCAGACTTGGCAGGTATAAAGTGCTTTGAACTCACGACGGGTCGCCACCCCGCGGTCTGGCCATCGCGCGGCTCTTATCTAAAGGACCGCTTTGAACTCTCAGCCGTCATGCCTCCAAAACCGCATCCAAGGTGTGAAGAACATCATCCCCGACGTGATCGGGGATCTCTTGGTTGTGAGGTCCTCGGGGCAGGCCCGAGGACAACATGGGTTTGAACATTTAGACTGGGGGGTTTCACCCTGGCATATCTAGTGGGCGGGGGTAAACCCCGCCATACCGCTTTACCCCCGGTTCATCCGGTTCTCGATCAGGTCATCCACCACCGCCGGTTCGGCCAATGTGGACGTATCCCCCAACGAGCCATAATCATTCTCGGCGATCTTGCGCAGGATGCGGCGCATGATCTTGCCGGAGCGCGTTTTCGGCAGGCCAGGGGCCCATTGGATGAGATCTGGTGAGGCAATCGGGCCGATTTCCTGCCGGACCCATTTGCGCAGCTCCTGACGCAGCTCTTCTGTTGGCTCTTCTCCGGACATCAGCGTGACGTAGCAATAGATGCCTTGGCCTTTGATATCATGCGGATAGCCGACCACAGCGGCTTCAGAGACCTTGGCATGCGCCACAAGCGCGCTTTCCACTTCCGCTGTGCCCATGCGGTGGCCCGAGACGTTGATCACGTCATCAACGCGGCCTGTGATCCAGTAGTAGCCATCCTCATCGCGGCGGCATCCGTCGCCGGTGAAGTAATAGCCTTTGTAGTCGGCGAAATAGGTCTTCATGAACCGCTCATGGTCGCCCCAGACGGTGCGCATCTGACCGGGCCAGCTGTCTTTCATGCACAGCACACCCTCGACGCCATTGCCTTCGATGATCTCGCCCGTGGTGGGCTCCAGCACAACCGGCTCAATCCCAAAGAACGGTCCGCAGCACGAGCCGGGCTTGGTGGCTGTCGCGCCGGGCAGGGGGGTCATCAGATGGCCGCCGGTCTCGGTCTGCCACCACGTGTCCACGATAGGGCAGCGCCCGCCGCCGACAACATCGTTGTACCAATTCCACGCCTCGGGGTTGATCGGCTCTCCAACGGTGCCGAGCACGCGCACGGAGCTGAGGTCGCATTTGGTGACATAGTCATTCCCTTGCCCCATCAATGCACGAATGGCAGTGGGCGCAGTATAGAACTGGTTCACTTTATGCTTTTCGCAGACCTGCCAGAACCGGCTGGCATCGGGATAGGTCGGCACGCCCTCGAACATCAGCGTGGTCGCGCCATTGGCCAGGGGGCCGTAGACGATATAGCTGTGGCCTGTGACCCAGCCCACATCGGCTGTACACCAGTAAACGTCGCCCTCATGGTAATCAAAAACCAATTCATGCGTCATGGCCGCGTAGACCAGATAGCCTCCGGTGGTGTGCACCACGCCCTTGGGCATCCCCGTTGAACCGGACGTATAGAGGATGAAAAGCGGGTCTTCTGCATTCATCTCTTCAGGCGGGCAGTCTGCGCCGACCTTCTCGGCCTCCTCATGCAGCCAGTAGTCCAGACCATTGCGCCAAGCGATCTGATCGCCGGTGCGTTTCACCACCAGGCATTTCACCTCGTCAAAATCATTGAGCAGCGCCTGATTGACGTTGTCCTTGAGCTTCGTCGCCTTGCCCCCGCGCGGGGCGGTATCGGCGGTGATGACCACCTTGGCGTCACAGCCATTGACGCGCGCGCCCAGAGCATCGGGCGAAAAGCCAGCAAAGACAATGGAGTGAATGGCCCCGATCCGCGCACAGGCCAGCATGGCATAGGCGGCCTCTGGGATCATCGGCAGATAGAGCACCACCCGGTCGCCTTTGCCAACACCCAGAGATTTGAGCACATTGGCCATTTTGCAGGTTTGTGCGTGCAGTTCCTTATAGGTGATGTGTTGCGCAGGCTCATTGGGATCATCAGGCTCCCAAATGATGGCCGTCTGATCGCCACGCGTGGCCAGATGCCGGTCGATGCAGTTGGCGGCGACATTCAGCGTGCCGTCTTCGAACCACTTGATCGATACATTCCCAAAGGAATAGTCGACATCCTTGACCTTGGTGTAGGGCTTTATCCAGTCAACTCGCTTGCCATGCTCGCCCCAGAAAGCAACAGGGTCTTTGATCGAAGCGGCATACATTTCTTCGTATTTGGCGGCGTCAATATGCGCCTTGGCCGCAAAATCAGCTGCGGGCGCGTAGGTGGTGTCAGACATGGCAGTCCCTCACAGTCGTATTTTAAATTCTTTGTTGCCTGCCCCGCCGACAGGGAGAGATAATGGGGGGCAGGCAAAGGGCCTTAGATGGCCAGGTATTCAGCGCGCAGCTCTTCGTTTTCGAGCACCTCGTCGGCAGAGCCGTCAAAGACGATGCCGCCGGTGTCGAGAATGATGGCGCGGTCGGCGAGTTCCAACGCGCGGACAGCATTTTGTTCCACCAAAACCGTTGTGATGCCCTGTTCCTTGATCACACGCAGCGTTTTTTCGATCTCGTCCACAATCACAGGGGCGAGGCCCTCATAGGGTTCGTCCAAAAGCAGAACCTTGATGTCGCGCGCGAGCGCACGTGCCACGGCCAGCATCTGCTGTTCGCCGCCCGAAAGCGTCACGCCCTCTTGCTTGCGGCGTTCTTCCAGCCGGGGGAACAGTTCGTACAGACGTTCCAGTGACCAGCCGACGGGCGGGGCGATCTGCGCCAGCTGCAGGTTTTCCTCGACCGTGAGGCCGGGAATGATACAGCGATCTTCAGGAACAAGCCCGATGCCAGCCGCCGACGCCTCGTGGCTTTTCATCTTGTGCAGAGGCTGGTGGTCGAGCCAAACCTCGCCGTGGTTCATTTGCGGATTGTCCATGCGGGCAATCGAGCGCAGCGTGGTGGTTTTGCCCGCTCCATTGCGGCCCAGAAGGGCCAGGATTTCCCCTTCGTGCACGTTGAACGAAATGTCCTGCACGATGTAGCTTTCGCCGTAGTAGGATTGCATCCCCCAGACCGACAAAAAGGCGGGCGCGGTTTCGGCGTAGTTCTTGCCTTTGGAAAAGTCAGGTTTGACGTTCATTGTCTTTCTCCCGCTTTACGCCGCTTCGCCGAGATACGCTTCGCGCACCTTGGGATGGCCTTTTATTTTGTCCGGCGTATCTTCGACCAGGGGTGTGCCCTGCGCCAGCACGGTGATCCGCTCGGCCAAGGAGAACACCACATGCATGTCGTGTTCGATGATCGCGATGGTGATATCGCGCTCTTCCTTGATCTGTTTGAGCAGGTCGATGGTATTGTTGGTATCGGCCCGCGCCATACCGGCGGTCGGCTCGTCCAGAAGCAGGAGTCGCGGCTCCTGTGCCAGGCACATGCCGATCTCAAGCCGCCTTTTGTTACCGCGCGACATGGCTGCGGCGTGATCATGGCGGGCGTCCGCCAGGCTCAGGCTTTCCAGCATATGTTCGGCCTGTTCTACGATTTCCTTTTCGTTCATGGTGCCTTCCAGCGCGTGCATGCGAAAGGCCCCGTCGCGCTTGGCGAAAATCGGGATCATCATGTTTTCGATCACTGATAACTCACCAAAGATCTCTGGTGTCTGGAACACACGGCTAATGCCCATCTGGTTAATCTGATAGGGTTTTCGGCCCAGCACAGATTGCCCGTCAAACATCACTGATCCTGTGTCCGGGATCAGCTTGCCAATGAGGCAGTTGAGCAGCGTGGATTTGCCCGCCCCGTTAGGGCCGATAATGGCATGCACGCTGTGCTCTGCCACGCTGAGGTTTACATCGCCCAGGGCCTGCAGGCCGCCGAAGCGTTTGTTGACGTTCTTGACTTCAAGAATACCCATCACTTTGGCTCCTTATTCTGCAGGGGTGGATTGCGTGGCGTCGGCTTCGTCACCTTTGGCCTTTTTTCGTCCAAAGAGCCGCGCGATGCGTTGACCGCCTTCGACGAGACCGCCAGGCAGGAAGATCACCACGGCCATGAAGATGATGCCGAGGGTCAGATGCCAACCCTTGCCAACGAAAGGGTAGACAATCGTCACGAGGAAATCCTCAAGACCATCGGGCAGAATGGCGAACCATTCATGCAGGATGTCTTTGTTGATCTTGCTGAGGATGTTTTCCATGTACTTGATCGCACCTGCGCCAAGAACCGGGCCGATCAATGTGCCTACACCGCCAAGGATGGTCATCAGAACGACCTCACCGGAGGCCGTCCAGAACATCCTTTCCGGACCCACTTGCGTGTCCATCGCTACCAGAAGACCGCCCGCGAGACCGGCATACATACCCGAGATCACGAAGGCCGCCAGTGTGTAGGGCCGTGCGTTGAGACCGGTGTAATACATCCGCGTCTGGTTTGACTTCACAGCCCGCAGCATGGTGCCGAACGGTGAGCGGAAGATGCGGATCGCCAGATAGAAGCTGAGCAGCATGACAATAGCAGCAATGTAGTAGCCTGCGTTGAAGGTGAACAGCCAGTCGCCCGGCGTCAGTTCGAAGCTGGCGCGCATATCCATTCCGAAAAGATTGGCGCGTCCGATCTCGCCCGCTTCGAGGTTCGACAGGATCGGTCGGTCACTTGGCTTGATCTGTAGACCGGTCTCACCGCCTGTGATTGGGGTCAGAACCGAATAGGCCAGAGCATAGGACATTTGCGCAAAGGCCAGTGTCAGGATCGAGAAGTAGATGCCTGAGCGCCGCAGCGAGATGTACCCCACCGCTAGTGCAAAAATACCAGCTACGATTACCGCCACGATGATGGCCGGGATCACATTGAGCGTGATAAGTTTCATCATCCAGATCGCACCGTAAGAGCCCACTCCAAGGAAGGCCGCGTGGCCGAAGGAGAGATAACCGGTGAGGCCGAAGAGGATGTTGAACCCGATGGCAAAGATCCCGAAGATAACAAAACGCTGCATCAGGTCAGGATAGCCTGCGTTAAACTGCGCCAGGCCCGAGCTCTCCGGAAACGGGTTTAGGATGAAAGGTGCCAGCATCGTCAGCGCCGCAACGATCAGCAGAAGGCGAAAATCTTTCTTTTCAAGACCCAACATGGCTTAGTCCTCCATCACGCCCTTGCGGCCCATAAGGCCCCGAGGACGGGTCAACAGAATGATGATCGCCACCAGGAAGATGATGATCTGATTGAGGCCGGGCAGCACTTCGAGCACTTCACCCATCGAGGCAAACGCTTCGAGCACACCAAGGAGGAAACCTGCGAGCACGGCGCCGGGCAGAGACCCCATGCCACCCACAACGACCACAACGAAGGACAGAACAAGGAAGTCCATGCCCATGTGATAGTTGGGTGAGTTGATCGGCGTGTACATCACACCCGCCAGCCCTGCGACAGCCGCTGCAAGCCCGAACATGAGTGTGAAGCGGCGGTCGATGTTGATGCCCAAAAGCTGCACGGTTTCGCGATCGGCCATGCCGGCGCGGACAACCATGCCAAAAGTGGTGAATTGCAAGAAAGCAAAGACACCACCGATGAGCAATGCGCCGAAGGCAAAATAGATGATCCGCCAGTATGGGTAGATGATCACGTTGGGATCGAACCCAAGCATGGCGCCGAAATCAAACGATCCGCTGAACGCTGCGGGGGCAGGGGTCGGGATCGGATTGGCGCCATAGAAGGCCTTGATGATTTCTTGCAGAACAATCGCCAGACCAAAGGTCACAAGGATCTGGTCGGCGTGGGGACGCTTGTAGAAATGCTTGATCAGACCGCGTTCCATCACGATGCCGACAAGCACCATGATCGGGATTGAAAACAGAATGGCCAGTGGGACGGCCCAGTCGATGATCGCGGCT
>JBCAZO010000113.1:0-7288 GCA_038532975.1 Pseudomonadota bacterium | reverse complement strand
TGATGCGGGGACATTCTGGCGTGTGGTTGAGGAGCATAAAGTGCGGGCGCTTTTTACCGCGCCTACGGCGCTTCGTGCGATCAAGCGGGAAGACCCGGATGGGGAGTTCATCAAAAAGTATGATCTCAGATCCATGCATACCCTGTTCCTTGCCGGTGAACGCGCTGACCCGCCAACGATTGAATGGGCGCAGAAGCACCTTGGCAAGCCAGTGATTGACCACTGGTGGCAAACGGAAACCGGCTGGGCGATTGCGGCCAACCCGATGGGGATTGAGCATCTGCCGGTGAAACTTGGCTCTCCGACTGTTGGGATGCCTGGCTATCAGATTGATGTGCTGGACGAAGGTGGGCATCCGGTTGAGGCTGATACGCTGGGGGCGATTGCTGTGAAACTACCGCTGCCCCCGGGCACTTTGCCGACCCTCTGGAATGCCGCAGAGCGGTATCAAAAGAGCTATCTCACCACATTCCCAGGGTACTATGAAACCGGGGATGCGGGAATGAAGGATGCCGATGGTTATGTCTATATCATGGCGCGCACCGATGATGTGATTAACGTGGCGGGGCACCGGCTTTCGACTGGAGCGATGGAGGAAGTGTTGGCGGCGCATCCGGATGTGGCGGAATGCGCGGTCATCGGGATTTCGGATAAACTCAAAGGCCAGGCACCTCTAGGTCTTGTGTGCCTGAGTTCCAATTCAAGCCGTGATGAAGCGGATATCGAAAAGGAATGTGTGGCGCTTGTCCGGCAAGAAATCGGGCCGGTGGCTGCGTTCAAGAAATGTATTGTGGTCAATGCGTTGCCAAAAACGCGGTCAGGCAAGATCCTGCGCGGCACAATGGTGTGCATCGCGGATCAGACGCCATGGAAAATGCCCGCGACAATTGATGATCCGGCAACGCTGGACCACATTGCAGATCGTATTGCGGGTCTCGGTGAGGCCGTGGGCTAAGCAACAAAGAGCGAAAGGATGAGAAGATGAAGGACGTTGTCATACTAGATGGAGCACGGACTGCCATTGGAACCTTTGGAGGCTCTTTGTCGGGCGTGGCTCCGACCGAGCTTGCGACGGCTGTCTCGAAAGAGGCCATGGCGCGCAGCGGTGTCGAGGCCGGGCAGATCGGGCATGCGGTTTTTGGTCACGTAATCAATACCGAACCTAAAGACATGTATATGGCCCGCGTGGCGGCTGTAAATGCGGGCGTATCCGAGGATGCGCCTGCGTTGACGGTGAACCGGCTTTGCGGGTCGGGCGCGCAGGCTATTGTGTCGGCGGCGCAGCATATCATGCTGGGTGATACGGACTATGCGCTGGCTGGAGGATCGGAAAGTATGTCGCGGGCGCCGCATTCGACGCAGAGCATTCGCACGGGTGCCAAGATGGGCGACATCAGCATGACTGACATGATGATCGGCGGTCTCACGGACCCGTTTGGCGTCGGGCATATGGGTGTCACGGCGGAGAATGTAGCGGCTGAGAATCAGATCACGCGGGAACAACAGGATGCGTTTGCTGTGGAAAGTCAGAAGCGTGCGACGGAGGCGATTGCGGAAGGTCGGTTCAAGAGCCAGATCCTTCCCATAGAGGTGAAAGTGCGTCGCGAAATGGTGTCGTTCGACACCGATGAACACCCCAAGGCGAACACCACAATAGAAAGCCTCGCTGGCCTGCGCCCGGCTTTCAAAAAGGATGGTACAGTGACGGCGGGCAATGCTTCGGGCATCAATGACGGTGCTGCGGCAATGGTTCTTGCGTCGGCTGAAGCAGCTGAGAAAGCCGGTTTGAAACCCCGCGCGCGGCTTTTGGGTTATGCGCATGCCGGAGTGCGGCATGAGGTGATGGGCATTGGGCCGGTTCCGGCTGTGACCAAGCTTTTGGAAAAGCTTGATATGAACGCGGATCAGTTTGATGTCATTGAATCGAATGAGGCTTTTGCCGCGCAGGCCTGTGCCGTGAATGCCGGGTTGGGGCTGAACACGGACAAGGTGAACCCCAATGGCGGGGCGATTGCCTTGGGCCATCCTGTGGGGGCAACGGGCGCCATCATCTCGATCAAGGCGCTTTACGAGTTGGAGCGGACTGGTGGACAATATGGGCTTGTCACCATGTGCATTGGCGGTGGGCAAGGCATTGCTCTGGCGTTTGAGCGTTTGAACTGAGGATCAAGGGAGCGCGGCGGATGACAACACTTGAGCTGCTGCGCGATCTCATTGCCTTTCCAACGATAAGTGTCGATCCCAATCGGGCGCTGATTGACTATTGCGCCGAGCGGTTAGAGGCCGTCGGAGCGGACGTCACGATCATTGAGGATGAGACCGGTCTGAAAGCCAATCTTTATGCCACAGTCGGGCCACGGGATCGGCCCGGTGTGATGCTCTCGGGGCATACCGACGTGGTGCCGATTGAGGGGCAGAACTGGACTGTCCCTGCCTTTGAGATGACAGAGGTCGACGGGCGTGCCTATGGGCGCGGGACCACTGACATGAAGGGGTTTGTTGCCTCGGCGCTCTCAGCAGCATTGCATGCGTCAAATGTGGAACTGCAAACCCCGCTTCATCTGGCGTTTTCATATGACGAGGAACTGGGCTGTCTCGGTGTACATTCGATGATCGACATGCTGCGCAAGGCTCCGTTCCGGCCTTTGTTTTGCATTGTGGGCGAGCCGACCGAAATGGGCGTGGCCACGGGGCATAAGGGCAAGACGGCATTTCGGGTCACTTGCAAAGGGAAAGAGGCGCATTCGGCGCTGGCGCCTACGGGGCTCAACGCGATTTATCTGGCGACGGACATGATTGCGGCGCTGCGTAAGTTGCAGAATGAGATCAAAGAGAAGTCCGTTCGTGATGACGCCTATGACGTGCCCTACACGACAGTGCATGTGGCCAAAATCGAAGCAGGCGGCGCACTCAATATTGTACCGAACCTTGCGGAATTCCGATTTGAAATCAGAAATTTGCCAGAAGATGACCCGCAAGAGCTTTTGGCGCGCATTCAATCTGAGGCGGACGCACTCATCGCGCCGGTAAAGAACGACTTTCCAGACGCCTGCATAGAGATTGAAATCACCAACAGTTATCCGCCGCTGGCCACGGCGCCTGATGCAGATGTCGTGCGGTTTGTGAAATCGCTGTCCGGGGCCAATTCCACATTGAAGGTGGCGTTTGGAACAGAGGGCGGGCTTTTCCATCGCGAGTTGGGCATTCCCACGGTGATCTGCGGCCCGGGATCCATGGCGCAAGGGCACAAGCCGGATGAGTATGTTGCACTGGACCAGCTAGAGAAATGCGACGCGATGCTGGCAGCACTTTTGGAAAGGCTGCGCGAAGGATTGTGACATCGCGAGTTGGTTTTGCTCAATGCGCGTTCTGAATGCGGCTGTTGATGTATTGGGCAAAGTCGTAATTGGGACGCTCCAGATGCGACAGGTGCCCCGGCTTGGCGGCTTTGGAACACAGCCCGCGATAGACCTTTTCGGTGCACCCCTTGTCCTCGGCATTCACGTCATCCAGAAGCGACTTGAGATGCGCAAAGTGTTTCTGGGCGTCGGGGTCGTTGACATAGTCGGGTGACATTCCGCCGCCAAACCCGATCTGAACCTGGCCGACGCCATGCGGGTGCAAGGAAAGATACCAGAAATAGCCTGGTGTGAGCGTGATGAGCAGGCTGGGATAAATGGCCAGTAGAAACGTTGTGCGCCGAAGATCGCCTTTCAGCCGCGTGTTGTCGGGATGGGCGAGCGCGATCTTGAGTGTGTCGTCCTTGAGGATCGTGTGATAGTTAAAGGCCGCCTCGCCGGGTGGACAGACCATTTCCTCAAGTTTGGAAAGCCCGCCGATCGTGCCGGCGTGACAGACCGGAAGGTGGTAGCTTTCCATAAAGTTCTCGGCCAGAACCTTCCAATTGGTGTCCCAAAGATGGGTCTCAAAAAAGGTTTCTGTATAGGTCTCCATGCCAAAGTCGCCGATCAGTTTTTCGACGCTGCTCAGTTGCGATGCGATGTCCGATGCATCGGGATTGAGCGTGACAAACACCCAGCCAAGCCATTCTTCGCACCGCACCTGCGGTAGTTGGTAACTGTCCTTGCAAAACCCGTCATTGAGTGTCATCGCGGGTGCTCCGCGCAGACTTCCATCCAGGTTGTAGGTCCATGCGTGGTAAGGGCAGACGATACTGCGGGTGTTGCCACGCCCCTCCAGCAATGTGGACATGCGGTGCAGGCAAACATTGGACATCGCCTTAAGCTGCCCTTCGGTATCCCGCAGGACGATAATGGGCTGTTTGGCCAGTTCCAGCGTTACGTAGTCACCAGGGTTAGACAAGGCAGAGGCCCGTCCGACACAAAACCAATCTTTTGAGAAGATATATGACAGCTCCTGTTCGAGGAAATCCTCGGATGTATAAACGGATGGCGGCATTGCGCGGGCCTGTTCGAACGGCACGGCAACGCAGTCTTTGAGTTCTCTGGCAGCGTCTTTCATGATCGTCCCTGAATTTGCAGCATTTTGCTGTCTGCAGCATACTATCGCGGAACACAGCCGTCACCGGTCTTTTGAGATGTACAGTTTTCAATTGCACTGGCTGCGTTATTCTGTGCGAAAATCAACATGGCCAAGCGCTTATAGAGAATTCTCAAGACATTATGTGGGCTTGACCAAGTGCCGTCACACCGCCATGAAACGCAGAACGGAAAATTCACAGACAGGATGACATGGTACGTAGGGCCGAGAATGGCGCGGACATGCTGGATCGGGAGAAATCAAAGCAAATAGGAGCTTTGGCGGCGATTTGGCCGTTTATCAAACCTTACCGACTTTTGCTGACTGCCGCGCTTGTTGCACTTATCGCGACGGCAAGTGTATCGCTGGTTTTGCCTATGGCTGTGCGCCGCGTGGTGGACAATTTCTCAGTCGAAGATGGCACAATTCTTGACCAGTATTTCCTTGCAGCGATTGGGATTGCCGCGCTTTTGGCGATTGGCACGGGGTTACGTTACCTATTGGTCAGCCAGTTAGGTGAACGCGTTGTCGCTGATTTGCGCAAGGCCGTTTTTGGCCAGGTTATTGGCATGAGCCCTGGGTTTTTTGAGCGCAACCTGACCGGCGAAATTCTGAGCCGAGTGACTACCGACACCACGCTCATTCAGTCGGTCATTGGCTCGTCGATTTCGATTGCTCTGCGAAACTTGCTGATTTTTGTAGGCGGATTGATTTTCATGTTAGTGACGTCGGCAAAGCTCACAGGAATGGTGCTTTTGCTGGTGCCATTGGTGATTGTGCCGATCCTTGTGCTGAGCCGAAAACTGCGTCGCTTAAGCAAGGAAAATCAGGATTGGATTGCGGCGAGTTCCGGAAATGCGTCTGAAGCGCTGTTGAATGTACAAACCGTGCAGGCTTTTACGCATGAAGACGCCAGTCGCACTGCCTTTAACGATGTGACTGAAAAGAGCTACGTCGTCGCACGGAATCGCGTAAATGTACGCGCCTTGATGACGGTGATTGTCATTTTTCTCGTTTTCACGGGTATTGTCAGCGTGTTGTGGAGTGGCGCACGTGACGTGCGGGCCGACGTGATGAGTGCGGGCACACTGATCCAGTTTGTGATCTATTCGGTGATGGTCGCTGGTTCGGTGGCCGCTTTGTCTGAAATCTGGGGTGAATTACAGAGGGCGGCTGGCGCGTCTGAGCGTCTGGTCGAGCTTTTGCAGGCCGAAGATGAATTAAGGGATCCCGTTTCGCCGGTTGCGCTGTCCAAACCTGTAAAAGGACGCATTGCCTTTGAGAATGTTAGCTTCACCTATCCGGCGAGGCCGGATGCGCCTGCGCTGGAGCAGTTCAACCTTGTGATCAAGCCGGGTGAGACGGTGGCACTTGTGGGGCCGTCTGGGGCGGGCAAAACCACCGTGATCCAGCTCATCCAGCGGTTTTACGATCCACAAGCAGGGAAGGTGACTCTTGATGGTCTGGCTTTGCCCGATATGGCGCGACCCGAGTTTCGTGCCGCTATCGCGTTGGTGCCGCAAGAGCCTGTGATATTTGCTGCTTCGGCGCGCGAAAACATTCGCTTTGGCCGCACCGATGCGAGCGATACCGAGGTGGAGGCTGCAGCCAAGACGGCTTCGGCGCATGAGTTCATTGCGGCCCTTCCAGAGGGGTATGACAGCTATCTGGGCGAACGCGGCGTGATGCTATCGGGTGGCCAGAAGCAACGTGTGGCTATTGCTCGTGCGATTTTGCGGGATGCACCAGTGCTCTTGCTGGACGAGGCGACGTCGGCTCTGGATGCCGAGAGTGAGCGGGCCGTGCAAACGGCAGTAGATGCGCTTGCCAAAGAGCGGACCACGGTGATCGTTGCACATAGGCTGGCCACTGTGAAAAAGGCGGACCGTATCATTGTGCTCGATTCAGGCCGCGTGGTGGCCGAAGGCACACATGATGCGCTTGTAGCCGAAGGGGGGCTTTATGCGCGCCTCGCCAGGTTGCAATTCGCCGATGGCGAGGCGGCGTAGGGATCTTAAGCACCTTTGAAGTTCAGGTGCCCTTCGGCTTCCATTGATTTGTCCATTTGCCGTTTCTGGCGCTCTGCTTCGGCACGCTTCTCTTTTGTCTTTGCGCGCAGGCGCCCGTATTGGCCAATCCCGATGGCCGACAGAATGATCAAACCGCCAGGGATAAGACCGGGGCCAGGGTCTTCGCCCAGGATCAGCATTGCCAGTACGAGGGCTGCAATTGGAGAGAAAGACGTGGCCAGAGACACGTCGCCTGAGCGGGCATGTTTCATGCCAAGGTTCCAGGCCAGTTGCCCGCATAAGATGACGATGACTGCGTAGACCCAGACCCACTTCAGAACGATGGGTTCCAGCAGATCTTGAAAATGGTTTGGACCATAAAGGTAGAGGCCGAGGAAATAGAAGATGATCGTGCCCAAGACCGAGCGGTAAATTGAGAAAATGCCAAGCGGAATGCCCTGCAGGCCCACCCGTGTGATCAGAGTTGAGGCGATGAAAGACAGGGTCGCGAACACGGTGGCAATCTCACCCTTGCCTAGTGTGAACCCTTCCGTCGCGTTGTTCATCAGAAAGATAACCACCGCCCCGCAAAGCGCAATCAATCCACCGGCAAGCGCCCACCAGTCCAGTTTTTCCTTCAAGAGCAAAGCCGAAGCGATGAGGAAAAGCGGCGGCTCAATCCGGCCGACGAGAACCACATTGGTTACGGTTGTGGCATCAAGGGCGATGAAAAACAGATAAGGCGTCAGGGCTGAGGACAAACCGGCAGAGATGGTCAG
>JBCAZO010000112.1:0-7381 GCA_038532975.1 Pseudomonadota bacterium | reverse complement strand
GGATTGGGTCCGCGCGAGCTGTAAACCATTCGCGACGACAACCTGATTGGCATCATCCGGTCCATGAAGCGCGCCAATCCCCTGGCCTGCGCCTCGCATTGATCGCCGACCTTGTTCACGAAATCCTCTGTCAGCTCCGGCACATCCATCAGCTTCGTCCATGGCCACTTCAGACACGGCCCGAACATCGCCAGCATCGCGCGCATGCCACCCTCACCACCGGCCAGGTGGAAGGTCTGCATGGTGCCCATCTGCGCCCACCTGAGACCCGGGCCATAAGCAATCGCCGCATCGATCTCGTCCGCCGTGGCCACATCGTCATGCAAAAGCCACAGCGCCTCGCGCCAGAGCGCTTCTTGCAGGCGGTCCGACAGGAACCCTTCGATCTCGACCCGACAATGCAGCGGATACATGCCCACTCCGCTGTAAATCTGCTTCGCCGTCTCGATATGCGCCGCATCCGTATGCTTGCCTGCCACCAGTTCAACCAAAGGCAGCAGGTATACCGGGTTGAACGGATGCGCCACGATGAGGCGACCGGGATGCGCCATTTCGGCCTGCAGGTCACTGGGCATAATGCCCGAGGTGGATGAGGCAATGATCCCGTCCGTGTTCACCGCCTCAATCTGGGCATAGACCTTGCGCTTGATGTCGACCCGTTCCGGCACGGCCTCGACAATCAAAGCAGCCCCTTCGGCGGCTTCTTCCAGTGTGGCGCGCAAGGTTACGTTACCCTCTTCAGGCAGCGCCACGTCCACAACCATCGGCATCGCCCGACGCGCGTTGGTCATCACCTCACTGATCTTGCGCTCGGCCTCAGGATCGGGGTCAAACACCCGCACCTCCCAGCCATTGAGCGCAAACCGCGCGGCCCAGCCTCCGCCGATCACGCCGCCACCTATGATACAGGCACTCTTTGTCATGGGTTGGTCATCCTCTATTTCTGGATCATCCGAAGCGTGTCATAGCCATTGAAAGACAGGATCTCGCGCGCCGCGATGATCCGGTCTTCGCCATCGGTTGGCTTGCGGTCGAGGACCCATCCATAACTGCCGTCCGGCGTGCCGATGGCGGCGGTGCGAAACCCTTCATCGACCCAGATCACCCAAAGCTCAAAGCTTTCATCGCTGCCGTTGGTCAGCCGATAGCGGTTCTGCCCAAGCGGCGCGCTGCGCCACACCTCTGCGCTGGTCTCGCAATCGCCACTCAGAAGGCAGTCAGAGCGCAAAAGCTCGACCGCCGGAGCGCCATTCAGGTTTTCGACAAACGTCACAAGCGCAAGGCTGTTGTCGCCGGGAAAATGCGCCCGCATGTGCCATGGGCCCGACAGATCTGCCGCCGTGCCGCGCGTCGTCACCGTGAGGGGCACTGACGTGTCGCGATAGCCGTCGTCCACCTCTGTTCTGCCAAAACAACCCGAAAGGCCGGTCAATAACGCAACTGCAAATACCAGTTTGGCGGTTCGTGTCATCGATCTCTCCTTTGCGCAGGTTCCGGGTCGCATGCAGCGTGCGATGGTCCCATTCTTGCCTGAGAAAAGGAGAGACACCATGGATATTCAATTTGTCGGACTGCCCTCGCATCAGGTCGCGCAGACCAAGACCCGCGGTTTGGATGCCTATGGCGACCCGATTGAGAGACATCGCTCGGACGGTGACGCGTATCCGTGTCGACATTGCCTGGGCGAAACGCCAGCTGGTGAGGATTACATGATCCTCGCATGGCGGCCGTTCGAGACGTCAAACCCTTACGCCGAGACGGGACCGATCTTTCTGTGTGCGGCAGATTGCAAGGCAATGGCACCGTCAGACAAGGTGCCGCCGATCCTTGTGTCCCCGCGTTATCTGGTGCGTGGTTATTCCAAGGATGAGCGGATCGTCTATGGCACGGGCCAGGTTGTTCAAACCCCAAAGATCGCGGAGTATGCGCGTGAGCTGCTGGCCGATCCGACAATTGCCTTTGTCGATGTGCGAAGTGCGTCGAATAACTGTTTCCAATGCCGGATAAAGCGCGCGTGAAACCCGTCATCACACCAACGTCTCCGTGTGTCCGTCGATGTTTAGAACCTGACCGGAAACTTTGGACGCAGCAGGCGAGGCAAGGAAAAGAACCGTGTCGGCCAGATCATCGGCACTCACCCAGGAACGCAGGCTGACACCTTTCACATATTGCGCGCGCACATCCTCCTCGGGTTTACCGCTGGCCTTGGCCTCCATCGCGACCACGCGGTCCATACGTTCACCTTCGACCGCACCCGGCGCAATGGCGTTGACACGTACACCAGCGGGGCCAAGCTCCATCGCCAGTGTCTTGGTGAGGCCCACTAAGGCCCATTTCGCTGCGCTATAGGGTGAGCGATAAGGGTGCCCCCATTGTCCGGAGGTTGACGTGGTGATCACGATCAGACCGTCGCCTTGCGCGCGCATCACCCGCGCTGCCCAGCGACAGGTCAGGAAAGCGCCATGCAGGTTCACCGCAATACAGTCCTGCCAGGCCTGGTAATCCAGTTCTTCAATCAGGCCAGCAGGTCCACCCGTACCGGCATTGGCACAGACCACATCGGCCCCGCCGAAGGCCGTCTCGACCTCAGACAGAAACGCGTCCATCTGGGCCGCATCGGAAACATCGGCTTGCGCGACGACCATCTGCGGATGGGTTGTGGCCATCTCGGCAACCGCATGTGCATCCGCATCGCAAACCGCAACACGCGCGCCGGTCTCAGTAAACCGTTCGGCCAGCCGCTTGCCGATGCCCGACGCGCCGCCGGTGATGACAACGCGCTGGGTCATTGAGCACGGCCCGGGGTGGCGTCAGTGAAAACACCGACGCGATACCGACGTAATACCGACGCGATACCGATGGGCATTTCTTACACCGGAGCGCGTTTGGTGAGGCCGAGTTTGTCCCGCACCTCTTGCGGTCCGATCACCCGCGCGCCAAGCCGCTCGATGATCTCCACAGCACGTCCAACAAGCTGTTCATTGGTGGCCAGCACGCCTTTGTCGAGCATCAGGTTGTCTTCCAGGCCCACCCGCACATTGCCCCCCGCCAGCACTGCGGCGGCGACAAATGGCATCTGGTTGCGGCCCAGGGCAAAGGCGGAAAAGGTCCAGTCTTCCGGCACATTATTGACCATGGCCATAAAGGTGTTGAGGTCATCCGGCGCGCCCCAAGGGACACCCATGCAAAGCTGAACCAAAGCAGGGCTATCCAGAACGCCATCTTTAACCAGTTGTTTTGCATACCATAAATGGCCTGTGTCAAATGCCTCGATCTCAGGCTTCACGCCCAGATCGGTCATCATCTTGCCCATCGCCGTCAGCATGCCCGGCGTGTTGGTCATCACGTAATCGGCTTCGGCGAAATTCATCGTGCCGCAGTCGAGGGTGCAAATCTCCGGCAGGCATTCGGCCACATGCGCCACGCGCTCTGACGCGCCCGCCATGTCTGAGGCCGCATCGTTCAGCGGCAAAGGGTTTTCGGGATCGCCAAACACCATGTCCCCGCCCATACCGGCAGTCAGGTTCAGAACAACGTCCACATCAGCGTCCCGAATCCGGTCCGTCACTTCGCGGTAAAGCTTCAAATCCCGCGCAGCCACGCCCGTCTCAGGATCACGTACATGACAATGCACCACCGCCGCCCCCGCCTTGGCTGCGGCAATTGCACTGTCGGCAATCTGCTTGGGGCTGCGAGGCACATGGGGGCTACGATCCTGGGTGCCGCCGCCTCCGGTGATGGCACAGGTGATGAAAACCTCACGGTTCATGGCAAGCGGCATGGCTGTTTCCTCCCAACGCTGATGCGTGAGCGTATCGCGCTGGCCCGAGTCTTAAATTTGCAGTAAAAGACAAAAATCATGCCAGAATGGACAAAATCAATCTCGCGCCCAACACGCGTCAGCCTGCTGCTCTTCGACCAGTTTTCCAATCTGTGTCTTGCCAACTGCATCGAGCCACTGCGCGCGGCAAATATGCAAGGGGCGGGTAAGGTGTTTGACTGGTCTATCCTAAGCCCCGATGGCGCGGCCTGCGAGTCGTCCAGTGGCTTAGAGGTTTTGGCGCAGGCGGCTCTGCCAACTCTGCAGGCCACTGACTACCTCTTTGTTATTGCAAGCTATGGCCATGGCCGTCACGACACCCCGCAAATCAGGCGCATGCTGAGAGAGGCAGCGCGGCGGGCAGGGGTGGTCGTCGGGCTTGACGCTGGCCCGTGGCTTTTGGCCTCAGCCGGGCTTCTGGACGGGCGGCGAGCGACGGTGCATTGGGACCTGCTTGATGCCTTCACCGAACGGTTTCTCGCTGCTGAGGTGGAACGCGCACGCGTCGTGCGCGACGGAAATATGTTCACCTGCGCAGGCGCCATGTCCGCACTTGATCTGACACTGGACCTGATCTCGGATCACCTTGGCATGGCCGCGCGTTTAGAGGTCGAGGCACTGTTCTTGCACGGCGACCCACCTGTTGGGCAGGCACAACTGGCAAAACCATCTGATCCCCTCGTGCACCGCGCCTTGCAGCTGATGCGCGACAGTGTGGAAAATCCGATGGCTCTCACGCAACTGGCCGGCGCGCTGTCCTGCCAGCCGCGCACACTGGATCGCCGTTTTCGCGCTCGACTTGGGGCTCCGCCAGGCAAAGTGTATCGCCACCTGCGGCTGGCCGCCGCTCGTAAACTGATCGAGGACAGTCCTCTTGGTGTGGCTGAAATTGCTGTGCGCTGTGGTTACGATTCCCCGGCTGCGCTCACGCGCGCCATCGGGCGGCACTATGGGATCACACCGCGTGCATTACGCCGTGGTTGACAGCCGTGTCACCGCCACACACTCTGCGCCGTTATGGAGAGGGGCAAAAAGACGGTCGCGGTCATTGGCGCAGGTATCGTGGGCGTGTCCACGGCCATCTGGCTTTTGCGCGAAGGGCATGATGTTCTTCTGATCGACAAAAACGGACCCGGTGAGGGGACCAGCTTTGGCAATGCCGGGCTTCTGGCCTCAGCCGCGACGCTTCCGGTGCCCATGCCCGGCCTGCTCAAGAAAGTACCGCGCATGGTGTTCAGCCGGGACGAGCCGCTCTTCCTGCGTTGGGCGCACTTGCCTAAACTTTTGCCATGGCTCTTGCCCTATCTTCGCTACGCAAACGAACCCGCAGCACGTCAGCGCGCCAGGGATATCATGCCCATCATCGGCGACAGCCTGGCGGATCATCAGGCATTGGCGGCCGGAACGGGCGCGGAAAACTACATTGTGCCCAGCGACTATGTCTTTGGCTATCAAGCAAAATCAGGATTTGAGGCGGATCAATTATCTTGGTCCGTGCGCCGGGAGCAAGGGTTTGAATGGGACGAACTGACCGGGGATCAGTTTCGCGCCTATGATCCGATCTACTCTGATCTGGTGGGCTATGCCGCTGTTTTGAAAAACCATGGCCGGATCACCGATCCGGGCGCTTATGTCAAAGCCTTGGCGCGATTTGCCGAAACCCAGGGTGCGCGCATCCTCAAAGCGGATGTCACGGATGCGGTGCGCGACAACGGACGTGTGACCGGTGTGCGGACGAGGCGCGAGACACTGTCGTGTGACGCGGTGGTTCTGGCTGCAGGAGCCTGGTCCAAGACGCTCGCCGAGCGACTTGGCATTTCCGTGCCCTTGCATCCGGAAAGTGGCTTTCACATGGAGCTTTGGGAGCCGTCACTGATGCCGCGTTCGCCGGTCATGCTGGCGGCGGGCAAGTTTGTGATCACGCCGATGGACGGGCGTCTGAGGCTGGCAGGAATGGTTGGGTATGGCGGTTTTGATGCGACACCATCCCGCGCGCCGTATCGGCTATTCTTGAAGTACTTGCGGCAAGCCATCCCCGGGCTAACCTGGAAAGATATTACGGAATGGATGGGCCACCGCCCCGCCATGCGCGACTCGATCCCTGTCATTGGCGCTGTTCCCGGCCTGCATGGCGCCTATGCCGGCTTTGGACACGATCATGTTGGACTAACCGGCGGACCCAAAACCGGACAAATCCTGTCTCAGCTTATTTCGGGCAAGTCCCCCAACATCGATTTGGCGCCCTACGCCCCCGAACGTTTTACACCGAATTTGCGACGTTAGAACGCACCCAAATGAAACAAAGCCTTATAAGATTGACCATGGTGATGCAAAACCGGCGCACCTGCGGCTTTTCGCGTGATCCCGAGTCTTTTCTTCGGGAATTATTGGGCCATATACGAATCACTTATCCGCCGGTTAAACACGTAAAACTCAAAGATCAGGAACGTCAGTGTCTCTCTTCCTCGTTGTTGCACTACCCTTTTTAGGCGCGCTCCTTCCGGGGCTTATGAACAGCGCCGGCCGCCAGGCCTGTGCCGGAGTGACATTCATTGTCTCTCTGGCGGCCTTTATCGGGCTTCTGACCAACTTGCCGGCCCTCATTTCGGGTGACGTGGTTCAAGCACGGGTCGACTGGCTGCCTAGCCTCGGCTTGAACTTCAACCTGATGCTTGACGGCCTGGGCTTCTTCTTTGCCTTTCTGATCCTCGGTATCGGCCTTCTGATCATCGCTTACGCCCGGTATTACCTGTCGCGCGATGACAATATGGGCGAATTCTTTACTTACTTGCTTCTCTTTCAGGGTGCGATGGTGGGGATCGTCCTATCTGACAACATCCTGCTTTTGCTGGTATTCTGGGAGCTGACATCACTCTCCTCCTTTCTGCTGATCGGCTATTGGAAACATTTGCCCGCAGGCAGGCAAGGTGCGCGTATGGCTCTGGCTGTGACGGGTATGGGCGGCTTGGCGATGATCGCGGGCATGCTCATTCTGGGCAATATCGTCGGCAGCTATGACCTCAGCGTCATTCTGGAGAACCGCGAACTCATTCAGGCTTCGCCACACTATGTCCCGGCTCTGATCCTGATCCTTCTGGGCTGTTTCACCAAATCGGCGCAGTTCCCGTTCCACTTCTGGCTGCCGCACGCCATGGCCGCGCCCACGCCTGTCTCGGCCTATCTGCACTCGGCCACGATGGTGAAGGCTGGTATCTTCCTTATGGCACGCATGTGGCCTGCGCTGTCGGGGACACCGGAATGGGTGATGATCGTCACCACCGCTGGTCTGATCACCATGGTCTTGGGGGCGGTCATTGCGCTCTTCAAGCACGACCTGAAGGCGCTGTTGGCATTCTCAACGGTAAGTCACCTTGGCCTCATCACCATGCTACTGGGCACTGGCACGGCCTTCGGCGCTTTAGCGGCGGTGTTCCACATCCTCAACCACGCCACATTCAAAGCCGCGCTCTTTATGTCAGCAGGCATCGTCGATCATGAGGCCAAAACAAGAGACATCACCGGCATGAGCTTGGCCAAGCCGCCAAGCCGGGTGATGTCTCT
>JBCAZO010000111.1:0-7430 GCA_038532975.1 Pseudomonadota bacterium | reverse complement strand
GTATTGAATTTGGCTGTGCCCGTATCCAACTGGCGCAATATCTGCGACAATCAGACGTCGCACCAGATCAGGGCGTTCAAGCGCCAAGAGCATTGATGCCTTGCCGCCCATGGAATGCCCCAAAAGGTTCACAGGACCTGTAGCTTCGGCTTCGATCACCTGCGCCAGATCACCCGCCATGTCGTAATAGCTTTGCGTTTCATACCAAGGGCTTAGTCCGTGATTGCGCTGATCCACAGCCAAAACAGGTCCGCGATCCGACAGCCGCTTGGCGATCACGCCCCAGTTGCGTGCAGAGCCATAAAGCCCATGCACAATCAAAAGCGGCGGCGCGGATCCATCAGAGGCGTGATGCACAGTATTCAACATGGTTTTGGTGATACAGTTTGCCCTCTTCTCGTGCCAGCCCATTGTTTGGTCTCAACCTCGTGGCTAAAGTGCTGTGTCGGGGGATGACGGATGTGATTGACAAAGAGCAATTTCACAAGCGTGCCGCACATCTGGAAGAGATGTTGCAGGCCAAACTTGGTGTGCGTGGCAATACGCTGGACCGCAAGTTTAAACGCGCCGGGCGGCTGTTGCCACGGCGTCTGCGTGCAGCTGGATGTGTTCTGACAGAAACGGAACGCAAGTTGGTCCACCCCACCTTAATGCGACAGGTAAACCCAACTCAGGTCTCGTCGGCCTTTGCCGAGTTAGAGACACATCTCAAGTCGATTGATCCCGTGGACCGCCGCAGAGGCAAGATGCTCAACTGGGCGGGGGGTACGGTGATGAACCTGCTCATAATCGGTGCCTTGGTCGCGGCCATCATTCACTGGAAAGACTTGATATGAAAAGAAAAACCCCGCGCTGGCATGTGCTGCGCGGGGTTGTTTTCGAAATATGGCTGTTTAGAGGTTCGGATAAAGCGGGAAGCGCGCACAAAGCTCGGCGACTTCGGCTTTTACCTTGGCCTCAACCGCGCCGTTGCCGTCTTCGCCATTGGCTGCCAGACCATCGACCACCTCGACAATCCAGTCCGCAATCTGACGGAATTCTGCCTCGCCAAAGCCGCGGGTGGTGCCTGCAGGCGACCCAAGGCGGATACCGCTGGTGACCATTGGTTTTTCCGGGTCAAACGGCACGCCGTTCTTGTTGCAAGTGATGTGAGCACGCCCCAGAGCTTTCTCTGTCGCGTTGCCTTTCACACCTTTGGGGCGCAGGTCCACGAGCAGGACATGGGTATCTGTACCGTGGGTGACTGTATCCAGACCGCCCTTGATCAGCTGGTCGCTCATCGCTTGCGCGTTGGTGATCACCTGCTGAATGTAGGACTTGAATTCGGGACGGAGCGCCTCTCCGAAGGCTACGGCTTTGGCTGCGATCACATGCATCAGAGGGCCGCCCTGAATGCCAGGGAAGATGGCCGAGTTGAATTTCTTGGACAGTGCCTCGTCATTGGTAAGGATCATGCCACCGCGCGGTCCGCGCAGGGTTTTGTGCGTGGTGGTCGTGGCCACATGCGCATGTGGGAAAGGCGAGGGGTGTTCTCCTGCCGCCACAAGACCAGCGAAATGCGCCATGTCCACATGCAGGTAGGCACCCACCATATCGGCAATCTCGCGCATGCGCGCAAAATCAATCTGACGCGGAACAGCGGACCCACCAGCAATGATAAGCTGCGGTTTGTGCTCTTTGGCCAATGCTTCAACCTGATCATAGTCAATCAGGTTGTCGTCCTTGCGCACGCCGTATTGCACCGCATTGAACCACTTGCCCGATTGGTTCGGGGCGGCGCCATGGGTCAGGTGACCACCAGCATCAAGGCTCATGCCAAGAATGGTGTCGCCCGGCTTCAGCAGGGCGGTGAATACACCCTGGTTTGCTTGACTGCCTGAGTTGGGCTGCACATTGGCAAAGCCGCAGTCAAACAGCTTGCAGGCGCGTTCAATCGCCAGATCCTCTGCGATGTCGACAAACTGGCATCCGCCATAGTACCGGCGGCTGGGGTAGCCTTCGGCATATTTGTTCGTCATGACGCTGCCCTGCGCTTCCATGACTGCGCTGGAGACGATGTTTTCCGACGCGATCAGCTCGATCTCATCGCGCTGGCGGCCCAGTTCAAGACCGATGGCTTTCGCGATCTCAGGGTCGCGCGAGGCCAGCGATTCGGTGAAAAAACCTTCTGAAACAAATGATTGATGTCCGTCATGAGCCATAATGTCTACTCCGCAAGAGGTCAGGCGAGTTTTCCTATAGGAAACTATGTGTCCTTGAAAGACCGGAAAGCGACAATTTTCTTTCGCAGTCCGGCATCGCTGGCACTGGTTGCAATTTTGTGGTTCGATCGAGGTCCAGTTAGGTCTCGGAAAGCATGAGTCATGCCCAAATACGAAAAAATCGCATTTGTGGCCAGTGATGTTCCACTGGCGCAAACCGCGCGCGCGGCGCTTGCGGCGCGTTTTGGGCATGTGGACGTCGACAAAGCCGAGATCGTTGTAGCGCTCGGCGGTGATGGGTTCATGTTGGAGACGCTGAACAAGGTGCGCGATCACGGCGTCCCGGTCTACGGAATGAACCGCGGCACGGTCGGCTTTCTGATGAACGAATATAGCGAAACCGACCTTATGGAGCGTCTCTCAGAGGCCGAAGAAGAGGTCATCAACCCGCTCTTGATGAAGGCGCAATGTGTGAACGGTGAGACACAAGAGGCGCTTGCGATCAATGAGGTGTCTCTGCTGCGAAGTGGACCGCAAGCCGCTAAGCTTCGGATTTCCATTGACGGGCGTTTGCGCCTTGAAGAACTGGTATGCGATGGCGCGATGGTGGCGACACCGGCGGGCTCCACAGCTTATAACTATAGTGCCCACGGCCCAATCCTGCCGATTGGGTCGGATGTTCTGGCACTTACGGCGGTGGCCGCGTTTCGGCCTCGGCGCTGGCGTGGGGCGCTATTGAACAAAAACGCCACTGTGCGCTTTGATGTGATCGACCCCGAGAAACGCCCGGTTATGGCTGACGCCAATAGCAACTGGCTTCCCAATGTGCTTTGGGTCGAGGTGCAATCCGAACCCAGTGTCAGCCACCGCATCCTCTTTGATCCCGGCCACGGGCTGGAAGAGCGGCTTGTTCGCGAACAGTTTTCCTAAAGCTTAGCCGTAATGCGCCACTGGTGTGCCAGCGATGGCCGCCATATTCAAAAGCCCACGCGAGGTGATGGACGGAGCCACGATATGCGCACGGTTGCCCATGCCCATCAGGATTGGACCTACTTCAAGCCCCCCAGCCTTCATTTTGAGAATGTTGCGCACTCCGGAAGCTGTGTCGCCATTGGAGAAAAGCAGAATATTCGCGGCTCCCTCCATACGGTTGTCAGGCAAAAGCCGTGACCGCAGCTCGGCATCCAATGCCGCGTCAAGGTTCATCTCGCCTTCGTAAACAAAGTCCTGCTGTTCCTGATCAAGAATGGCGATGGCGCCGCGAAGGCGTTTCCCGGAATCGCTCCCTTGGTTGCCAAATTGCGATTGGGAACAAAATGCCACGCGTGGTTCCAATCCAAACCGGCGTACATGGCGCGCAGCCCCAATGGCTGTTTCCGCAAGCTCCTCTGGGGATGGGCGGGTCCGCACATGGGTATCTGCAATGAAGAGGGGGCCATCCTCCAGGATCATCATCGACAAGGCCCCATGCGGATGATGATCTTTGTCACCAAGAACCTGTGTCACATAGTTCAGATGCCAACGATATTCACCGAACGTGCCGCACAGAAGGGAATCTGCCTCTTCCCGATAGACCATGATCGCCCCGATGGCGGTGGTGTTGGTGCGCATGATCGCCTTAGCCAGATCAGGTGTCACACCGCGCCGCTTCATGATGTCGTGATAAGTTTCCCAGTAATCACGATACCGGTCATCCCGTTCCGGGTTCACGATGCTGAAATCGCGGTCAGGTCGGATATTCAAACCCAGCCTTTCGCAACGTGAGTTGATGACCTCAGGCCGTCCGATCAAGATCGGAAGCTCAGTTGTTTCCTCCAAAATCGCTTGTGCTGCGCGCAACACCCTCTCATCCTCACCTTCGGCAAAGACGATTTTGCGTGCCGCTGTGCCAGCCGCTTCAAAAACAGGGCGCATCAGCAGCGCGGATTTGAACACCGAAGCGGTCAGGCTGTCTGTATAGGCGTGCAGATCGTCAAGCGGGCGCGTGGCCACGCCGGTTTCCATGGCCGCTTTAGCCACAGCTGTCGGCACAATGCTTGAAAGGCGCGGATCAAACGGCTTGGGGATCAGGTAATCGGCCCCAAAGGTGAGTTGTTCCCCCTGATAAGCCGCCGCAGCTTCGGCAGACGTTGTCGCACGCGCCAATTCAGCAATCGCCTCGACACAGGCGATTTGCATCTCGTCGTTGATCTCGGTGGCACCTACATCCAACGCGCCACGGAAGATAAAAGGAAAGCAGAGTACGTTATTGACTTGGTTGGGAAAATCGCTGCGTCCTGTAGCAATAATCGCATCGGGCGCGACCTGTCGTACCTCATCGGGCATGATCTCGGGCACCGGGTTGGCAAGTGCCAGAATGATGGGTTTTTTGGCCATTTTCGCGACATGCTCGGGCTTGAGAACCCCCGCGCCAGAGAGACCCAGAAACAAATCCGCGCCATCCACAACCTCATCCAACGTGCGCAAATCGGTCTTCTGCGCGAATGCCGCCTTTTGCGGGGTCATGTCCTCTTCACGGCCCTCATAGACCAGCCCGTGAATATCACAGAGCCAGACGTTTTCGCGCTTCACTCCCAGTTTTAGAAGTAGGTTGAGGCAAGCAATGCCTGCTGCCCCACCGCCGGTTGAAACGATCTTAATGTCTTCAAGCGTCTTCTTGGCCACGTGCAGCGCATTGCGCGCCGCCGCCCCAACAACGATGGCTGTACCGTGTTGGTCATCGTGAAAAACGGGAATATTCATCCGCTCGCGACAGATTTTTTCGACGATAAAGCAATCCGGTGCCTTGATATCTTCGAGGTTGATCGCGCCAAAGGTTGGTTCAAGCGCGCACACGATATCGGCCAGCTTTTCAGGGTCTTTTTCATCCACCTCGATATCAAAACAATCAATATCGGCGAATTTCTTAAAGAGAACCGCCTTGCCTTCCATCACTGGCTTGGAGGCGAGTGCGCCGATATTGCCAAGGCCCAGCACAGCTGTGCCATTTGAAACAACCGCGACCAGATTGGCGCGGGCGGTGAAGCGGCTGGCATCTGCCGGGTTGGCGTGGATCTGCAAACAGGCTTCGGCGACGCCGGGGGAATAGGCGCGGGCAAGGTCCCGGCCATTGGCCAGGGGTTTGGTGGCGCGAATTTCGAGTTTGCCGGGCTTTGGAAACTCATGATAGTCCAGCGACGCCTGTCGCAAATTGTCATTTTGACTGTCCGCCATATTTCGCTCCTCCAAATTAGTTTAGCCCTAAACTATCTTTCCTTGCTGCCTGCAAGAGCGGAGATGCGGACTGCGACAAGATAGCGTGCTCATCTTGCTTATCACAGCCAAATCGCGCCGTCTTGGCAATGCCTCAAGTTGTGAATTCCTGTTAGAGATCACCTTGCTGGCCTAAACGGCTTCGCAAAGCGTTGCACTGGGACGTGTATTTTGAAAAACTCTGCCTGAGCCCATCCGGCGCATACCGCAATTCAGGAGCCCCCATGCAGGACCATCTGACTGTCGTTGATCATCCGTTGGTTCAGCATAAGCTGACCCTGATGCGAGACAAATCCACGCCCACCGCCGTATTTCGTCAGCTTTTGCGCGAAATCAGCCAACTTTTGGCTTATGAGGTCACGCGTGAGCTGGAAATGAGCGTGCGCACTATTGAAACCCCGTTGCAGGAAATGGAGGCTCCGGTTCTAGCAGGGCGTAAATTGGCGCTGATTTCGATCCTTCGGGCAGGCAACGGCCTTCTTGACGGGATGCTAGAACTTATTCCATCAGCGCGGGTTGGATTTGTTGGTCTCTATCGAGACGAGAAAACGCTTAAGCCAGTGCAATATTACTTCAAAGTCCCTGATCAGCTGGAAAAACGCCTCTCTATCGTGGTGGACCCAATGCTGGCCACGGGCAATTCCTCTGCCGCTGCCGTGGATCTGGTCAAACAGGCCGGAGCCAAGGACATTCGCTTCCTGTGCTTATTGGCTGCCCCCGAAGGCGTCGCGCGGATGAAAGAGGCGCATCCCGATGTGCCGATTGTGACCGCAGCGCTGGATGATCGGCTCAATGATATCGGTTATATCCTTCCCGGTCTGGGGGATGCCGGAGACCGGATGTTTGGTACCAAATAGTCCAATCAGGTTTACTCACAGGGGTGAATCAGGCACTCTCACGACATTCTGCGTGGGGGCGAGATGAAACTGTTTGTTGGAATGTGGGTCGCTGCGGCGATCATGGTTGGGTTCGGAACGCAAAGTTTTGCGCAGAGCGGGAGCAGCTTTGATCTCCCTGCCGAGTTCCCACCGTCTTCTTACACCGGACGCCAATATATCGACAGTCGCGGTTGCGCTTACGTGCGTGCAGGGATTGACGGACAAGTCACCTGGATTCCCCGCGTAACGCGAGACCGCAAGGTGATTTGCGGACAGACCCCGACATTTGCGAGCGCCGCAAAACCAGCCGCAGCAACCCCTGTAAAAGCGCCCGAACCGGTGCAGATCAAGGTTCCGGCTTCCAAATCTGTGGCGTCCGCAGCGCCCAAGCGCACCAAACGTGTCGTGCGTCAGGTCCAGCCGGTCAAAGTCTCAACAGGTCCAACGCCCCATGTGAACTTGCGGCCGGGAAAACCCGTGACACCACAGACCAGCCCAACCACCATCGTGGCTCCGCGCCATGTCTATGAAAAACAAAGGCAAACCAATGGGCTATATGTGCCCAAAGGGTATGAACCGGTCTGGACTGATGACCGGCTGAACCCGCGCCGCCAGCACCAGACACTGGCGGGTAAGGCGCAGACAGATGCAATCTGGACCAAAACCGTGCCGCGCCGGTTGCAAAAAGACGAGACTGACCGCTGAGATTGTCAGCCGCCACAAATACCCTGAAGCCGAAGCCAGTCAGCATCGCTCAGAAGCGGTGGGGGCGGGGTCGCGGCAAAGGGATCGGCTTCGATCAATCCCAGCGTGGTTTCCCCTGTCAGCTCACCCGCCTAGGCATAGGGCCGTGCGCGGACTCACCAGCTTTTGAAGCCATTCAGTAGCGCTTCATCGGTAAGGGTCGGACGTGGCGATGTCAAAAGGTGTTCGGCATATCGCGACACCGCGTTGTCCGGTAGATCCCCTGTGGTCAATAGCCGGATGGCATCGAGCGTTGAGCCATGATCTAGAAGCTGGGCCAGCGGATCATCTAGACCAGCGCGAAGATGTTCGGCGACAATGTATCCGGCCAACACATCGGGTTCCTCGTGATCCT
>JBCAZO010000110.1:0-7499 GCA_038532975.1 Pseudomonadota bacterium | reverse complement strand
CTCGGCGCAGGCTTGCGCTGTAGTTGCGCGCACGAGCAAGTCGGGTGCGGCCTTGATCGGTATCAAGCACCGGATCCTTGCGCAGAGAATCGTCGCGCGTAGTGTCTGCGCCACCGACATAAATATGGATCGGCAGCTTCAAGAACGTGCGCAACTGGCGTATCGCAATCGAGGCCGTGTCGAGCCCCTTGGCCGCGCCCGGCTTACCCAGCATGGATTTCCGCGAGTTGCCAGGCTGTGCCCATGATTTCTCAACCTGTGCACAGGCCGGCATGACCCGGCTGGTGTGCACACGCTAACCCCCCAACCTGAAGGAGACGAACGTGACCCATCTTGCTTTTTCGACCATGAAATGGTGCTTTTCCGCGCGCCGGATCGACTCTGCGCTGGCCACAGGCATCACCGAAGACGTCTCAGGAGCAGAGCCCGGTGACATGATCCTGGGCCGCGTGATCAGCATCGGCAATCACACCCGCATTCAGCTGCCAAGCGGGCGGCCTGCCACGCTCTATCCGGGTGATCTTGTCGCTTTGCCCTGTGGTGCCCGCTATGCTCCAGATCAATTCGAAGGCGTGGCCGAGATTGATCCAAAGGGCTGCGATATGCTTGCCGGTGGGGGGTGTCTTGGGCGCATGCGCCAGCGCAATGAGCGCATCAAGCCACCCACCAAAATCCAGCCGCTGGGCCGCATCACCGGGCCGAACGGTCAGGTGCTAAACACGCGTGACTTTGCTCTGCCCGAGCGGCTCAGAACCCAAAGCCTGCCCGCAATCTGCGTCGTCGGCACCTCGATGAACTCAGGGAAAACCACGGCCGCTGTCGCGCTCAGCCACGGCCTGACAAGAGCCGGTTGGCGGGTGGGCGCGCTTAAAGCCACAGGGACTGGGTCCTTCGGTGATTTCAACAAGCTGGTAGATTCCGGCGCGGCCTATGTCGCAGATTTCTCCGATGCCGGCATGGCGACGACCTATCTGGAGCCGATGGAGCGGGTCATCGGTGGCATCGACATGCTGCTTGCGGAATCGACCGAGCACGGATGCGATATCGCCGTGGTAGAGCTTGCCGATGGTATTTTTCAGAGGGAAACCGCGGCGCTTCTTGCCGACAAGGCCGTGCAGGCGCGTTTCGGCGGTTTCATCTTCGCCTGCGGTGATGCTGTGGCAGCGGCCGGAGGTGTGCTGCGTCTGGCCGAGTTGGGCATTCGTCCCATGGCCCTTACCGGCATCCTGTCATGTTCGCCCATGGCTGTGTCAGAGGCCGAAGACGCAACAAGTGTATCGGTTCTGACCAAACGTCAACTGGAGGATCCGGCAGACGCCAACGCGCTGGCCGCTCTGGCCGGTATTACGGAGACGGACCGCGCCGCATGACCCCTCCTGCGATCCTTGGTGACGGGCGCGCGCGGGCATTCTCCCTGTTGGTCATTTGCGCTCTTATTCAGGCCGCTGCCCTTGCGGCGGCGGCCTTTGCCACACGGGCGATCTTTTCCGCTCTGCACGCGGGTGAACCGCTGGCGCTATCGCTTCTCGCCTGGCTTGGCATGGCGGGTGTGCTGGCCGCTTTGGCGCAATTCGCACTGGCCGGGATCGGCGAAAAGATGGGGCAGGCATTCGCAGCCAGCATCCGCACGACGCTTTTCGAACATGCCAGCCGCTCGCCTCAATCTGATCTTGATAAAAGGCGCATGGGCTACCATCTGCTTCGCTTCTCAGGAGACCTGAGCGCATTGACCACCTGGCCCAGCCGCGGGCTGCCGCGGTTGATTGAGGCGGCTGTGCTTTTGCCTGCAGCGCTCGCGGTGCTTTGGATGCTGCACATTCCTTTCGCCTGCATTGCCGGAGCAACGGCTCTGGTGACAGTCCTCATCCTCGCACTCTCATACCCCGCGTTGAAAGCAGTCTATGCCCGGCTGCGTTATGACCGCGCGCGCCTTGCCGCCGACATGGCTGAACGCATGCCTGTCGCGGCGCAACTGGCCGCAATGGGGCGGCGGCGCAAGGAACATGCACGCTTGTCATCCTGCGCTGATGCGGTGATCGACACCGCCTTGCGCGCGCGCCGGTTCGAGGCGGCTCTTGTTCTTCTGCCTGAAGCGATGGTCGCGCTTGTCGCGTGCGGCCTCTTGTGGATCGGCGCGCGCAATGGCCTGCCTGCCGCTCATCTTGCAGCTGCACTGGCGGCCCTCGCGCTCACGCTGCGGCCTTTACGGAACGGGACGAAGGCGTTGCGACAACACGCAAGTTTTCTGGCGGCCCATAACAAGCTTTGTGCTGCTTTGGCTCGGGAGACGGTTTCAGACAAAGGCGCGGCTATGAAACTTCCCGATGGCCCTCTGTCTCTCAGCGTCACGGACGACGCGGGGCAGGAGCGTGTCTTTGCCGCGGCTACTTGCACGCGTGTTGACACAATCGACCTTGATAAGCTCGCGCCGGTTCTCATGGGCGCGCAGCCAGCGGCACGCAATTGCATCAAGATAAACGGTGTTGATCTTCACCTTCTGAGCCGCGCCAACCTAGGACGCCGGGTGGGTTTGCTTTCCGATACACCGCTCATTCTCAAAGGCAGCCTGCGCCGCAATCTCACCCTGGGATTACGCAAACGACCGACAGATCGTGAAATCATCGAAAGGATCGAAGCCGCAGGTCACAGCGAAACGCTGGCGCGTTTGGGTCCCCTATCTCGCAGGCTGCCAGAACGCGGCGCAAGCCTTACAAAAGACGATCGAATGCGGCTTAGTCTCTTGCGCATGATTGTACAGGCGCCAGGGCTGTTGTTGGTGCTCACGCCGATGCACGATACCCTCGATTGCTTCTCGAAAGGCAGCACGGTTCTACATCGCTTGCCCTTGGATCATATTTGAGACCTTAATCCAATTAAATCCATTTAAGTTACGGCATGCTAGGCGGGTACAAGCCGTTGGGCGCTGCGAATGATGCAAACCTTGACATGACAAGCTTAGTGAAAAGCGAACAAGCTGCAGGATCGGTCAATGTCCGCTTCTTGGAGACTGCTTTGCGGCGTCTTCAAGCCTGTCAAAGGTCCGCTTAGGGCCGATTACGGCTGTGCGGACTAAAGCGCCAATTCGTTGCACTTGCACGAATGTCAGTTTCGAATTTGTATGTTCGAAAATTCGTCGATTGACGACACCAGTTTCAAAAGGTCGGCCTCATAGAAACCGGCAGGATTGATGCAATTCGTTTCGAGCATCTTGTCCCATCGTCTGTGCGATAAATGTCGATAACATAGGCAGGTGCATAATCAGGGTTTGCCTTCACCAGCCTCTTGGCAAAATTTCAAGGCATCATCATCGGTTTCATGCCGGTAGCTGTGATTGTTGTGTTGTTGTTGGCTAGTGAAGATTAAACAAAAGCCTCAAACGGATACTCCACCTTCGGCCAATAAACTGGGCAATATGTGTAGGCAATATTATCAAACACAGGAGTTGTCCCACCTGGTGTCGCGACCTGAATGACTTTGGCAGCGATTTTGCTGAACGGGCCGTGGAAGTGAAACAGTGACTTGACTGCGACGATTGACTTCTCGCTAAGGTCTACGCCAATTTGCTTAAATGCTTCGGGGTGGTAAACCTGTGTGCGCAGGTCATTGATCAGAATATCGATGTCGTCCCCAGCCCGCAGCCAGACCAACGTGCCAAGTGGTTCGCGGCCTTTGCCAAGATGCTGGCCAAGGCCGGAACGGATGCGCATGATCTTCACGGGCAGATCAATTGGGTCACCGGAATCCGTGCAGGTTTTGCCACCAACCCGAAGGTTCAACGACACACCTTCGCCCGCATCTTCGCATAACCGCACCGCCATTGGGTCCCAGAGGATGCCGGATGCGAAATTTGGGAACCCGCGATCCAGCATAGCGCGCAGCAGAAAAGTCGCATCGCCCGGTGCGCCGCCACCTGAATTGTCCCCCATGTCGGCCATCACAACAGGAGTGTTCGTGGTGTTTTTCGCCATGTCCAATGCTGTATTCATAGGGATTGGCGCGCAGGCATAACTATGCCGTTTATCAAAGAACTCGTGTGCCAACGTCTTTGCGGTGTTCTTGGCGAGCGCAGGATCGTTGTCGGTGATCACCAATGTCCGTGCTCCGACATCTGGCACATCACCCCATGGAAAGCCATGCGCCAAAGACACGGATAACATGCCGGGTTTGGACTCAAGTGCCTGCATATGGTCGACAAAATCCCGCATAGGGCCTGTTTTCGTTAGATACAGATTCACCATCCGACAGTCGTGCATCCGCATGAACGGCCTGATTTCTCCCGCATGGGTGCGCCGAGCCAGGTCAAATAGCTCTTCGGCGCGTTGGGTCGCGTCATCATGGGGGTATTCCTTGAAACAAAGCATCAGATTGCTGTTCTCCAGCATCTGTTGTGTCAGGTGACAATGTTGGTCTAGTGACACTCCAATCACGGCTTTGGGGCAAAGTTCCCTAATGCGGCGCAGAAGATCGCCCTCGCAGTCATCGAGACCTTCGGCCACCATCGCGCCATGAAGCTGCAGTAGGATCACGTCCACACCATGCGCTGCCTCCAGATCTGAAAGGATTTCACCGATCAGCGTAGCGTAGCAATCCGCAGTGGTCCGTCCCGCAGGTTCGGCGATAGCCGCCAAGCTTTCAACAACCTCCCACCCCAGATCTTCAGCGCGCGCGCGCCAGACATGCAAAGCTTCGGTCATCAGGTTTGGCGGTTCCTGCGTCGCAGTGCCGTGCCGCAGGAAGTATGCCTCAAATCCCGACATGGCCGTTGGCATGGGCGAGAATGTGTTGGTCTCGGTCGACAGCGTCGCCATGAACATCCGCATGTTGGTCTCCGGCCAAGCCATTCTGTTTAAATCAAATGCGCCGTGCCGCAGTATATCGTCTGCGGCACGGCTGTCTGTCAGTCACCCCTGCTTGAAAGGGCGTTTGACAGGGAGATCAATCGGCCTTCCACCACCGGTTCATAAAGCTCGCACCATCCACATCGAGGTTCGAACCTATAACTTCTGGTGTGCCAACAGCGTCGCGCGTGGCAAAGACGTAGGAGGCAAACATCGGAATTGCCACGCCGCCGTCATTGGCGACAAGGTCCTGCATCTCCCAATACATTTCGCGACGTTTGTTTTCGTCCAGTTCGGCACGTGCTTCGGACAAAAGAGTGTCAAAACGTTCGTTTGACCAGAAGCTTTCATTCCACGACACACCACTCTTGAACGCCAATGTGAACATCAGGTCCTCAACCGGACGACCGCCCCAGTAGCTGGCGACCCATTGCTTTTTCATCCAGACGTCCGACCAGTACCCATCATTGGGTTCGCGGACGACGTTGACATTGATGCCCGCTTGCGTGGCCGAGTTCTGAACCAACAGGCCTGCGTCAATCGCGCCAGAAAACGCCGCGTCAGAGGCGGACAATTCAACATCTAGGGACGAGAGGCCCGCCTCTTTGAGATAGAATTTTGCCTTGTCGGGATCGAATGTCTTTTGTTCTAGTTCGGTGTTGAAGAACCGCTGTCCCGATCCAATGGGGTGATCATTGCCCACTGCGCCGTAGCCAAAGAGGATTTTTTCAACCAACTCTTCGCGATTGATGGCATATTTCAGCGCTTGGCGCACGTTGTTGTCGTCATAGGGCGACATCTTCGTGTTCATTGCAAAGGTATAGTGCTGGTTTCCTGCGATATTGTGCACAGTCAATCCGGGCGCGCCGGTTAGCCTGCCAGCTGTTTTCACATCCACTTTATCTGCAAGATCGACATCACCTGTTAAAACTGCGGTCATGCGGGCGTTGGTGTCGAGCAGGGCAAGGATTTCCCACTCGTCCACAAAGCCTTCGTCTTCATTCCAATGATTTTCAAACCGCGTAAGCTTGGCCGTTACGCCTGGCTCTAGATTTTCAAGACGGTAAGGCCCGCAACCAACGCCCGATTCCCAATCCATTTTACCATCGACCGAAGGCTGAACAGGGATGTGATAGTCCGTCAGCACGGCAGGGAAATCCGCGTTGCCCGCATCCAGTTCAAACACAATCATGTCACCATCTGCGGTGATGTCTGTGACACCTGCCATTAGAGGTGCCGCAGCGGACGTGTTGTCTTCGCCCCGGTGATGGTTCATCGAGGTAATTACATCGTCCGCGGTGACGGTCTTGCCGTTATGAAATTCAATGCCCTGCCGCATTTTGAAAGCCCAGGTTTTGGCATCTGAAGATGCCTCCCACGACTCCGCCATGGACGGCTTGACCTCGCTGTTGGGGTCCATCGTTGTCAGGTACCCGTTCATCGCAATGCCAACGGGAATCATGAAGCCAGCGGCGAAAAGTCCCGGATCCAGGACGTCGGTGGTCGCGCCGTGACCTAGTCCGGCGCGCAATGACCCACCGCGCTGTGGCGTGGCGGCATAAGCGCGATCCGCTAGCGTTGTTGCCGCTGAAACAGTCAGGCCAGTGGCAAGCACGCCCCGCATAAACTGTCGTCGATCAATCTGGCGATTGATCAGCTTGAGTTCCATCTGTTGGATATAGTCTTGCTTCTTCATTTGGCGTCTCTCCCTCAAGCAAATGAATGTTCGTCTTGCGGGAAAGCATCCGCATGCCAGGTCGTTGAACAATTGCGCGACTTTATGCTAGATTTACCTTTCTTAAGCGTTCTAGTGTCGCGCTATCCTTTGTTGACGGAGGGTTCATGGGGTCGAATCTACCGAAAAACCTTCGGTTTCTCTGCACAGAAAAGCCTTCTGTTGCCATGATTTGCCGCGAAATAGGGATCAACCACCAGCAGTTCAGCAAATACCTTTCGGGCCGATCCAGGCCATCTGCACATAATCTGCGCCGTATCGCTTACTATTTCGGGTTGGAAGAGGATCAACTTACCACTGCGCATAGTGATTTTCTGCGCGTCTACCGTGCCAACCGGGCGACCCTTCAAACCCGGCGAACCGACCCTCTGACCGCTGTGTTTCCCGGAGATATCGCCAAGTTGCGCCCATTTCTTGGCGCATATCAGGTCTTTTTCAATGCGCCCGTTGCCCAAGATGGCATTGTAGTGAACACGGTGTTTCTCGATGAGCGCAATGGGATTGTATACAGCCGCTTGATTGAGACACTCAAAGGCACATCCCAGACCAGCAGAAGGTGGACGCGGTGCGACGGGAAAGTGACCTATCAGGACGGGCGTATTTTTATGGTCGACACAGAACGCCGCGATGAAAGCGCGCTCAGCATGTATATCCTCGCACCACCGCCGCGGCAGAGGAAACAGTATCTTTTTGGTACTATGTGTTTTCTCGCCTCCCTGCCGCGCCGGACACCTTATGCCTCCAAAGTTGTGTGGAAACGGTTCGACAACTTTCGATCCGTGCGCGAGCTCTTTGAGACCTGCGGTGTTTATTCAGAAAGCAGTCTAAAGGTAGACCCAATTGTGCGTGGATATCTTGACGAGAAAGGTAGTTAAGTTTGGTAGCTTTTGATCCCCACGAAGATGTACGTTTAGTCTGCAACCGGG
>JBCAZO010000109.1:0-7575 GCA_038532975.1 Pseudomonadota bacterium | reverse complement strand
GTGGTCGAGGTGGAACTGCGCGACGCTTATGCCTTTGGCGGCGGTTTGCATTGCTGTACGGCGGATGTTTATCGCGAAGGCACGTGTGAAGATTACTTTCCCAACCTGAGCTAAAGTAAAAACGGTGCCGTCCGCAGGAAGGACGACACCGCTTATACACACACGAGCCGTCACAATGGGGAAGGGTGACGGTACTTAATTAAAATGACCGACAGCTCGAAAAATAGAACTGCCGGTCACTGTCCGGAAGAACCGGCAGACCGGGGTGCCCTGTAATTGCAGGGATTTCCAACCTGATTGTTCCAAGGCTCAAAGCCACCACTCACGGAACATCCCTATAATGCTACGTTCTGTCGCGTCATGGAAGTAGGGGATTCCTTACCTTACGTTAAAAGAGCGTTAATTCAACGTTATCAGGTGTCTAAAACGAACATTTGATTCTGAAAAGCCGCCTTCAGAACCGCCTGAGCCGTGGTTTCAACGCTCAGTGATTCACGCGCGAGGCGTAAATGCTTTTCAACCGTGGCTGGCGTCAGCTCCATCAGAATCGCAATGTCCTGGATGGTTTTGCCATCGCCAACCCATCCCAGAACCTCTTTCTGCCGCTTGGTCAGCGTACGACCCGGGGCCGTGTGGGGCAGGGAGAGGATACGCAAATGCACCAGGTTGTTGAGCAAAATGATATCTTCGCCGTGCTCGTCCCAGACCGCATCAGCGTTTTCTTGGGTCAGATCAGCGCGCGCTGTGAGCGCCATTGCGCCTTTGGTCCGCGGCGACACAGATTTGAAACTGATCGAGTATCCTGCTGTGACATTCATCGACCGGTTGAAGGCAATAACTTTTCTTTCTTCTGCTGTGAGCGTCTCCGTCGCCATCATATCAGACAGAACTGACCATGAGCATGCGCCTTCATGATCGAGCGCCCAACGCACCATGGGGCCGTGGAAATAGTGACCGTCCTTGATAAAGGTATCCAGGTAATCTGTTTCGTGATTGCTCAGCAGAACAAAGTCTTCCGGATCGCCAAGTGAGGTGGCCGTTCGGTAGCGCGTGTAGCCATAGATGAGCCGGTCAAAGCCGTACTCTGACATGCGTGTGGTGTGCATATCCCAAAGCTCTTCAATGCTTGGTGCATTTAGTAAAGCATTGAGTTCGCGTGTTAAAATCATTTTTTCGCCTTGAGATGCTGCGCCATGGCTTCGAGGGCCAGAACATAACCATGCGCGCCAAATCCGCAGATCACACCGAGGGCGACTTTGGCGATGTAGGACGTGTGGCGAAATTCCTCGCGTGCGTGAATGTTCGACAAATGCAGCTCAATTGTTGGGATCTCGACGCTCGATACCGCATCCATCAGAGCGACCGAGGTATGCGTGTATGCGCCGGCGTTCAGGATGATACCGTCTTGCGTGCCGCGCGCCGCATGGATCATGTCAACCATCGCGCCTTCGACATTGTTTTGCTCAAACGTGACGGACACGCCAAGCGCCTTGGCGGTTTCATGGCTCATGGCCTCAATATCGGCCAGCGTGGTACTGCCGTAAATTTCAGGCTGCCGCGTGCCGAGCAGGTTGAGGTTCGGACCATTGAGAACCAGAATGGAAGTCATTGAAGGCGCATCCTTTTTCACGAGATTTAAACTGTGATGCAGAGGAATGTCGAGCGTTAGGCCGATCTGCGGTGATTTATGCGCCAAAATGTGTGGCAGGGTGCGACATGTAGTTTACGTAATGCAGGTCAGGCATGCATCGTAAGCGTTTGCTTTTAATAATATTATAAGGTTTGACATTATATTAACATAATACTGATTATGCGTATTTGATACGGAGCTAGACTATAGTCGCAAAGCTAAATGTCACCTATCCGCAATTCAGGAATGTCGCCTCTGGGCAAAAGACCCGAGAAATATTGGGCATGGCATGGATGATGAGCGTGGGGTTTGAACTGCGAGATGGCGTAAGGTTAAGGCTGAGGTCAGCCCCAGAGGCGGCACCCTGCCCCACAGCTTTCATCAAGGTTAGCGTTCATATTGCGTCTTCTGGGTCATCTACAGGGTCGAGAACGAGAACAAGGCGGGTTTCTCCGGTTCCTTCGATCGGAGGTGAGCGATGCAATAACCCCGAAGGCGGCTGTGCCGGCCAAAGCGTTCCACGAAGCAGAATTGGTGCGCCAGTTTGAACGGTGAAGACGCGTTTCGGATCGTGCCCATCGGAGGACACACCATATTGCGTTCCGGTGCCACGATATGTGCAGACCAACCGTGCCTTAATAGCGTCTATGTGGAACTTCCGGCAGGCATTGGTCCGCACGACATCAAGGCGCAGCCGTAGGAATCTGGCCGACATCAGATCGGAAAACATATCCGCCAAGGATACGATATCTTTTTTAAGCCAGTTTCTTTCAAACCCGGCAGGCAATTCCGCCATGTCAAAGAGATGCCCCACAGCATCAGCCACAGCGTTCAGCGGCAGAATGACCCGGCCTTTTGGAAGAAGTTCAGGGTCCAGATCGTTCAGCCAGGTCTGAATGTCTGGCGGGGTTTGCCGCCGCAGGATCGCGGCGGCGCATCCGGGTTGCACGAACGCATTAAGTGACGCAGGCTCATCTGCAATGGCTACCCCGATGGCGGCATCTTTCATTACCTTCCGGACAAAATTCATGCTGCGTCCTCCACGCGCCGCCAGCCTGGGAACGGATCAGGCAGATCAAGAGGCAAGGCATCGGGGCCATCCGCGGCGACGATTGGCAAAAGACAAGAGTCCAGCCTGCCCTTCAGGCTAGGCCAATCAATATTAGAGCCTATAAAAACAAGCTCTTGCCGGCGGTCGCCCCAAGGTTCAGACCAGTGCCGTTTAACATATTCTGAAACCGAGGCGTGCTCGGGCCAGCGTTCGTTTGGAACGGACGCCCACCAGGTGCCAATCGGTGTGATGCTGGACAAGGCACCGGCCAAGGAAAACTCAGCCACCCAGTCCGGCCGGGTGGCGATCCAGAAATGTCCCTTGGCCCGGATAACGCCCGGCATATCGCCATTCAAGACGGCCAGAATCTTTTCTGGAACAAAGGGTTGACGCGCACGGTAAACAAAGCTTGTCACCCCGTATTCCTCTGTTTCGGGCACGTGATCGGCAAAACCATAAAGCTCTTTTGCCCACATCGGGTGTTCATGCGCCTTGTCAAAATCAAAGAGACCCGTATCCAAAATGGCATCGCTGGGAACATCTGAGTGATTGGTTTCGATAATCTTTGCGTCGGCATTCAGGCTGCGAATGATCTTGCGCGCCGCATCGGTTCGCTCTGGTCCGGCGTCGGCGGTCTTGTTTAATATCACGACATCGGCGAATTCGATCTGATCGGTTAGCAGATGGACGAGCGTTCGCTCATCTTCCTCTCCCATGACTTCACCGCGATCGCGCAAGAAATCGTGGCTGGAATAATCATTCAGCAGGTTCACGGCATCAACAACGGTGACCATCGTGTCAACGCGGGCAACGTCAGACAAGCTTTCGCCAGCTTCGTCGCGGAAATCAAAGGTCGCGGCGACTGGTAACGGCTCTGAGATACCTGTCGATTCAATCAACAGATAGTCGAACCTTCCTTCGGCTGCGAGGCGGCGCACTTCCTCAAGCAAATCGTCCCGCAAGGTGCAACAGATGCAGCCATTTGACATTTCCACCAAGGTCTCTTCGGTCCGGCTTAGCTCGGTGTCGGCGCGCACGAGATCTGCGTCAATATTAACTTCGGACATATCGTTGACGATCACAGCAACGCGACGCCCTTCCCGATTGTTGAGAACGCGATTGAGCAGAGTGGTTTTGCCAGCGCCCAGGAAGCCTGACAAAACGGTTACGGGAAGGCGGGTATCAGTCATGGCTTAGGGTCTCCATTTTGGTGGTATCGTTGAAGGCAGGCCAGCGGGGGGCGGGATTTTGTCAGATGAACTGTTCACTGTACCCTCGATCCTTTTTAGCAAATTGTAAATGTAATAACATATCATTCAAAAGCTGAAACTAGCGCCAGGGAAGCCCACAGGAAACCCGAGCTCACATTTGATCGGACTACAGACACTCCGCCAAAGTTTTCGCCATGTTGCGAATAAGTTGCGGATAGAGTGCTGGACCGGGTTCAAGCTCTGCGCCGAGCGGGTCGATAACACCTGTATTTGCTTCAGTTCCATCCAGGACGGTTGTGATCAGGCCTTCGTTGAATTGCGGCTCTGCCAAAACGCAATCGATGCCTTCCTCGCGAATGCGCTCCTGAATCTCAGCGATACGCGCCGGGCTCGGGTCTGAGGCGTCTCCGATAGAAATTGCGCCGGAGGCCGGGAAGTCGAAGTCGGTTTCAAAATACTGATAGGCGTCGTGAAAGACGATGAAGTTCCCGCCGCGCACAGGATCAAGTATGGTATTCACCTCGGCAGAAAGCGTTTCCATTTCGGCCCGGCCTGCCGCAGCATTTGCAAAATAGGCTCCGGCATTGTCGGGATCAGCCGCTGAAAGCTGTGCGGCGATCACGTTCAGCCATGTGCTGGCGTTTTGCGGCGAAAGCCAGGCGTGCGGATCATGTTCGCCATGGTCGTGCCCTGCATGGTCTTCGTGTGCGTGATCGTCATGATCCTTGGCCTTGGCTTCTTCATGGTCGTGGTCGTCATGATCCTCATGCGCGTGGTCATCATGATCATGATCGTGGTCGTGGTCGTCCGCTTTGGCCTCTTCGTGGTCATGATCGTCGTGATCGTGATCGTGGTCTTTAGCCTTCGCTTCTTCATGGCCGTGATCGTCATGATCATCATGCCCATCATGATCACCATGGTCATGGGCTTCGAACAACGCGCCTTCGCGGAAATCGAGCAATGTGATTCCCTCAGCCTCAAGCAATGTTGTCACAGATGCATCAGTCGCCAATGTCTTGACCGCATCTTCCATCCAAGGCGTCAGGTCTTCGCCAATCCAGAATATAAGGTCAGCCTCCTGCAATGCCGTGGCCTCCGAGGGGCGTAAGCTATACTCATGCGGTGATGCGCCTGACTGCACGATTAGGGCTGGCTCCCCTACCCCGTCCATCACCCGCGCCACCAGCGAATGAATCGGGGTAATATCAACCGCAACATTTGGAACATCTGCAACAGCGGTGCCGCCCATCAGCATTGCTATGGCGGAAACGGGAAGAAGGTTTCTAGACATTGGGCTCCCTACGTGATTTTATAACGTTACTTTTTCACTTAGCGTATACGGTGTGACATGACAAGCAAAGATCAACCCCTAAGCGTTGGGGCGCGGGTGCCTCTGGGTTTTGAGAAGCATAATCATACCCACTGTGTGGACCATGCGCTTTCTGCTGCCGAAAAGCGTTGTGCCCAAGAGGGTCTTCGCCTGACGCCTGTGCGTCGGAAAGTGCTTGAGCTGCTTTTGCAAGAACACCGTGCACTTGGCGCATATGCGATTCTGGATCTGCTTCGCGATGCCGGGTTCGGATCGCAGCCGCCCGTGGCGTACCGCGCTCTGGATTTTCTGACGGAACATGGGTTTGTCCACAAGATTGAGCGGCTGAATGCATTTGTTGCTTGCGCACATCCGGGCGAAAACCATTCGCCAGCCTTCATGATCTGCCGCTTATGTGAAGCGGTTGCAGAGGCGCAGTCGGCACCGGCCAAAGGCATGCTTGGCGATGCCGCACAAGCTGCTGGCTTTCAGATCGAGAAAACGGTCGTGGAAGCCGAAGGGGTTTGCCCCGCCTGCTCGGATAAGGCAGACGCATGAGCCTAATCTCTGTAAAAAACCTTAGCGCCGCCTATGGCGCACATACCGTCCTGCGCAACGTATCGCTTTCTCTGGAGCCCGGAGAGATCGTCACCATCGTAGGCCCCAATGGATCCGGCAAGACCAGCCTTTTGCGTGCCATTATCGGCGCGACGGTCCCTGCGGGCGGCACTGTCAGCCTGCAGCCGGACGTGAAGATCGGATACGTGCCCCAGCGGCTGCATATTGATCAGACCTTGCCAATCACTGTGGGTCGCTTCATGCGGCTGACGGATCGCGTTGCAAAATCCACCTGTCAGGAGGCGTTGAACGCAGCAGGTGTTCCCGGTCTTCTGGACCGGCAGATGTCACAGCTTTCGGGCGGACAGTTTCAGCGGGTTTTGCTGGCGCGTGCGTTGCTGAACCGGCCTGACGTGCTTTTACTGGATGAGGCGACCCAGGGACTGGACCAACCCGGTTCAGCCGCGTTTTACAGACAGATCGAAACAGTGCGGAACGAAACAGGATGCGCCATTCTGATGATCAGCCATGATTTGCATGTTGTGATGAGTGCTTCGGACCGGGTGATTTGTCTCAATGGGCATGTCTGCTGCGAAGGGACACCGGCTGTTGTGGCTTCTGCACCTGAATATCGTGCCCTGTTCGGCGCTGGCACGGGCGGCGCCCTCGCGCTTTACCGGCATGATCACGATCATGACCATACTCACCAACATGAGGCCGCAGAATAGTGTTTGACGACTTTATGACCCGCGCCACGCTTGCCGGAATCGGCGTGGCCTTTGCCGCGGCCCCTTTGGGATGCTTTGTTGTATGGCGGCGGATGGCCTATTTCGGCGATGCGACGGCCCATGCGGCCATCCTTGGGGTTGCCCTGTCGCTGGCTTTTGAGATGTCGATCTTTCCAGGTGCGCTTATCGTGGCGCTCTTGATGGCGCTGATCGTGACATTGCTGGCTGGGCGCGGCTATGCGATGGACACCCTATTGGGGGTTCTGGCTCATTCCGCCCTGGCATTTGGCCTTGTCGCGGTTTCCTTTTTGTCGGGCATACGAATTGACCTGATGGCCTATCTCTTTGGTGATATCCTCGCGGTCTCACGCACGGATCTAATGGTCATCTGGGGTGGCGCGGCCTTGGTGGTTGCCCTGATACTCTGGCGATGGTCGGCCTTATTGACATCAACACTCAACGAAGAGTTGGCCTATGCCAGTGGCATCAGCCCAAAACGCGAGCAGCTCATTCTGACCCTTTCGCTGGCTATTACGGTCGCGGTTGCAATCAAGGTCGTTGGCGTCTTGCTGATCGCTGCGATGCTGATCATTCCTGCCGCCGCTGCGCGGGGTTTGGCGCGCACCCCCGAAGCGATGGCATTGATCGCAGCGGCCATAGGCGCGGTTTCGGCAATTGCCGGGCTGCAAGGAGCGTATCTGTTCGATACCCCCGCAGGTCCGTCGATTGTATGTGTCGCAGCAGTGCTGTTTGCAGGTTTGAACATTATCGGATGGCAAAGTCAGCGCGGTTCATAAGTTAAGCCATGCGCCTTGCCAAAGGCTTCAAGCCGGAACATGTGCCCTGGGGTCAATACCTCAAAAAGAGCTGCGCAAGCCACCATCGACCTCTTCTGGGAAACTCACGCTTAACAAAGCGCGCTAAATTTCGTGTCCAGATACCGCAGCAAAAGCCCTGCGAACGGCTCAAAGCCGCAGGCACGGGTGATGACCTCACGCGGCTCGTAGAGCCCACCGTGGCGCTGAACATTGTCACGCAGCCATGTCGTTGCGGCGTTCAGGTCGCCTTTTGCCAGCTGCGCCTCAAGG
>JBCAZO010000108.1:0-7610 GCA_038532975.1 Pseudomonadota bacterium | reverse complement strand
AGTTAGACTACCTGCGCAGGTTGCTGGACCGCTTCTAACAGCAGAGCGATCTAAGGCCTGAGTGTCAGCTCTACTTGTCAGATAATGATGATGCGAAGTTTGTGATCATTCCATCAAGCCCAGATCGCCATCCATCAACCATACTTTGGAATTGCATCAAGGGCTCGGATAAGGCTGGCACAGCGTCGGCGAGTTGCGGAGCAAAGATGTAAACCAAAAGCCCGATAAAAGCCAAAATGACGGCAAGACGAAACCCTGTGCGGAAGCCGCTTTTGCGAGCGGCCACCTGGATGGGTTGATCAGAGGTTGCTGCGCTGGCATCTACGGTATTTTCCGGGCCAAGTGACGAATTGATTTCGTCGATATCCGGAAGAAGGTTTCGACGCGATGCCTGATCATCAAGGGCGGAGTCGACGTCAATCTCTTCGGTCCCATCCTCTGTGGCAGGATCAGCAACATCATCGCCGCGTAAACGCGCCATTCGGCTTCTCGCCTCTTCTGATCGCTGTTGCGCAGCACTGTCTTGACCCTCCAGGCCAAGCTCTTGCTGAGTTTCCAGGCCACCCTGCTGATCAGAAGCTCGCGCGCTTGCTTCCAACTCCGCTTCTTCACGCAAAACTTCGGCAACCGATGGATCAAGCTGGCGCGGGAACGCTGCGCTGGCATGTGGAGCCTCTTCTGTCGGCTCTTCATCCGCATCGTCGTCAGCGTAGTCTTCTTCGAACTCTTCCGTGGCCTCGCCATGCGCTTCGACCATGCGATCTACATCCGAGACAGTCTTTTCCGCCTCGTTATCTTGAGCATCCTGTTCGCTTGTGTCTTCAGGATCATCGTTAACCGAGGCCTGCGCTTCAGACGCGTCTTCTTCGGCATCTTCAACCCAGTCGGCTGCGACGTCTTCTTCTTCGGTATCGGGCTGATGATCTGGGTGATGCTGAAACCACGTGTTGCCGCAATCTGAGCATTGCACATCGCGCCCCGATGTCGGAATGACCTCGTCTGGAACTTCGTATTGTGCCCCGCAATTCGGGCAAATTAGCCGCATATGTTCACCCTTTGCATGGCGCCACGGCACGGCCCGTGCGCGTCTTGGAATTGTTCAAACCATAGGGGCAAAAGCCGCACTGTAAAAGAGGCAAAGGTTTGACCCTCGTGATCGTTGCACAACTGTGTCTCGTGAGGCATGTAGGAACAAACGAAGCGAGGGCGCGGGATTTGATCGAACTGGACAGTGTGGCCTATAGCTACGGCGGCGGTGAATTGCTGAGTGATATCTCGCTCAAGCTTCAACCCGGATCGTTCCATTTCCTGACCGGGCCGTCAGGGTCTGGTAAGACAACTCTCCTAAAATTGTGTTACGGAGCGTTGTTCCCAACAGCCGGGCACGTGACCCTTTTTGGCCAGGACGTGCACACAATGGAGCGTGACGATATCGCCATGGCACGGCGCAGGATTGGTGTCGTGCATCAGGATTGTCAGTTTCTAGACCATATGAACGTCTCGGATAACATTGCGCTGCCCTTGCTGGTGTCAGGACGCGATATTCTGAGCCAGTCGGCAAATTTGAGCGAATTGATGAACTGGGTAGGCCTTAAGAACCGCGCATCGGCATTGCCACCGGAGCTATCAGGCGGTGAACGACAGCGCGCCGCGCTGGCGCGGGCCGTAATCATGTCACCAGATGCTATTTTGGCCGATGAACCCACCGGCAATGTAGATTGGGAAATGTCGCAACGGCTATTGCGTTTGCTAATAGAGCTCAACCGTATGGGAAAAACCATCATGGTGGCCACGCATGATCTGGCCCTAATCCGGGCGGCCAAGACCCATGTTCAGGCCCGTGTGCTGCGTATCTCCAATCAGCGGCTGCAATTGGCAGGGGCGGATCTATGAAGCTTGACGTCTCAAAAGTCGCGGAGCTGATTGCCGGTGACACCCAAGCCGATAGAGTCGTACCACCGACAGGATACACTGCGTCGCTCACCTTGTTCAGTGCGGCCGCCATGGCGTTTCTGGCCGTTTTTGCCGTAGCTCTTTCGATGGCGACCGGCCGCTTGGCGGATCGCTGGGGATCCGAACTGGCGCAAAGCTCGACCATTCGCATCTCGGCGCCCGAAGGTCAGATGCAGGCGCAAACCGCGGCAGCCCTGCGAGTACTCGACACCACCAGCGGTGTGGCTTCGGCCCGCGCGCTTAATGAGGCCGAGCAACGCGCTTTGCTGGAACCCTGGTTTGGTCCCGATCTTCCGGTAGAAACGCTGCCCATTCCGCAACTGATCGAAGTAATTGAAGATGGCGACGGGTTTGACGCGGAAGGCTTGCGGCTGCGACTAGCCGCCGAAGTGCCGGGGGCGGTTCTTGATGATCACACACGGTGGCGGCGGCCTTTGGTGGACGCGGCATCGCGTTTGCGTTCATTGGGACTTGTCTCGCTCATTCTGATTGCAGGTACCACTGCGGCGATGATCACGCTTGCGGCCAATGCTGCGCTTGCCGCAAACACGCAGGTCATCACCGTGCTGCGTCTTGTTGGTGCACAGGACAGCTATATCGCGCGCGCCTTTGTGCGGCGCTTCACCTTACGAGCACTTTTTGGCGCGGCAGTCGGTGTTCTGCTTGGCGGATTGGCCGTTTTCCTATTGCCTACGGCACAAGAGGAAGGCGGGTTTCTCACCGGTTTGGGGTTTCACGGCTGGCAGTGGATTTGGCTTGTTCTTATTCCGCCGCTTGCTGCAGCTGTGTCCTTTGCCGCCACGCGTGCCGCGGCGCGCAAGACACTGAAGGACCTGTCGTAATGCAAGGCGTTCAGTGGGTTCGATCGGCAATATTCGTCGGACAAATTTATTTCATGATGCTACCCATTGGCATTCTTTTTCTGCCCTGGGCGCTCTTTAGCAGCCGGGGGGCCAACGCGGCGTGCAAAACTTGGTGTGCCTGGGTCAGATGGACAGCACGTTGGATGGTCGGAATCCGTACAGAAGTACGCGGTACGCCACCCACTGACGAAGTTCTTATTGTTGCGAAACATCAGTCTTTTCTCGATATCATCCTGATTTTTGCGAGCGTACCGGCAGGCAAATTCATCATGAAGCGTGAGTTGATGTACGCGCCGATCATTGGTCAGTATGCGTTAAAGCTTGGCTGTGTTCCAGTGAACCGGGGCAAGCGAAGTGCGGCCATCAAGAAGATGGTCAAAGATGTTTCCAAAGGAGACCGAACGCCGGGGCAGTTGATCATCTATCCCCAAGGCACCCGGATTTCTCCTGGTGTGAAGGCACCTTACAAGATCGGGTCCGGTGTTCTTTATGAAGAGGTTGGGCAAGACTGTGTTCCTGTGGCCACCAATGTCGGTGTCTTCTGGCCGCGCAAGGGCATCATGCGCAAGCCGGGGCTGGCCGTGGTCGAGTTTCTGCCGCGCATCGAAGCTGGCCTGCCAAAAGAGGAATTCATGCCGCGGCTCGAGGACGTGGTTGAGACAAATTCAAACAGATTGATGCGCGAAGCGGGGTTTGATCCGGATGGAGTATGTTGAGGATATAGCAGCACTTGAGGCACTTTATGGAACCCCTGGACCTGCGTCTCTGCGAAAGGTGGTGCATCAACTCACGCCGCTCTATCGCAAATGGATCATGTCCTCGCGGTTTTGCGTGCTGAGCACCGTTGGTTCAAACGGCACAGATGGTAGTCCGCGTGGCGATGATGGATCAGTCGTCACCGAACTGGATGAGCATACGCTCGCGATGCCCGACTGGCGCGGCAACAATCGATTGGATTCACTGCGCAATATTGTGGAAGATGGACGTGTATCGCTGATGTTCATGGTGCCCGGATCAAACACGATTGTCCGGATAAACGGAGAAGCGCGTCTGACTATTGATTCCCACCTGCGCGCGCGGTTTGAACGCAAAGGCCGTCAGCCTGCGACAGTGATCGTGATCAAGATTGGTGAGATTTACACGCAATGCGCCCGCGCCCCAATGCGTGCCGGGATCTGGTCTCGTGATGACAGCGAGGGGCTCCCAACAGTCGGAGAAATCTTGGCCGAAGCGTCTAACGGCGAAGAAGGCGGCGCAGAATACGACGACGCTTGGGGGGCACGCGCAGCTAAAACAATGTGGTGACCCCGCCCTCAGGCGAGGCCACAGGTTCAACTTTTATTCAGCTGGCTGTCCCTGAGCCGCGCCGACCACATCATGCAGGATTGTCTGCACTTGTTCGCCAGACATCCGCATGGCCTTGGCCAGCTTGCCAACAAACTGCTGTTCGCTGTCAGCCAACCGGCCATCAGCGGCGACAACCATGAGAACACCACGCATCATGACGTCAAACTCCGGGGCTGTGCGGCCTTTGACAAGACGTTTGAAGTCTTTGTCTGTGGGTTTACCCTCGGCCAGTTCGGCCATTCTGGCGACTTGTCCGGGATCAAAGCTTTCACCGGTCATGCGCTCCGCCGCATCGGCGATAGCGGCTATTTCAGAGGCATCAATATGCCCGTCCGCCTTGGCGGCGTGGCACATGGCATCCAGGATCGCCACAGCGGCGGGAGAGGCATCTCCCATCATGCCCTGACGTTCCTGGCGGCGTTTGCGGGCGTTAAGCGCGCCATAACCGGCAAACGCCAGAACACCCGCCACAAAGAGCCAGCCTATGTGGCCCATAATCAGGTTTGAGGTGGACAGCTTAGGCTCATTCGAGATCGCGGTGTCGATCATACCCGCTTGCTTTGCCTCAGCAATATCCTCTGCTGACATTGGATAGTAGGCCGTGGTGTCGCACTTATTCTCAGCCAGCGCATAAGACTCTACGCTTCGAAAGAGGTTGATGCCAAAAGCAGAGCGTTCATTTACCAGGTGACACAAAGAAAAGGGCACGCCCTCTTCAACAATCTTGGTGTCGGCGACAAACAACAACTCCTGGTGTTCGGAGCCGCCACGCCGTGCCTCGGCCGGTTCAGGGAGGGCGACAAGACAAGTGGTGGCCAAAAGGGCCAACATGGAACTACGCATCGAAAGAGAACTCCTAGAGACTATTTTGAAACGCAGTCAGACTTTCGTTTATGGCCAAAGAATGACGAAATTTCTCTGAAAATCAGACTGTTGCAGGAAAAGTCCATCATGCAAACGGTTAAGCGTGAATTGGACCATCCCCGCAGGCGAGGGCTGCTTCGCGCACCGCTTCTGAGAAGGTCGGGTGCGCATGGCAGGTGAGCGCGAGGTCCTCAGCAGAGGCGCCGAACTCCATCGCAACGCAAACCTCGTGGATCAGATCGCCCGCCGCCGGACCGATGATATGAGCCCCAAGAATGCGGTCGGTTTCCTTGTCTGCCAAAAGTTTCACAAATCCATCGCCTGCAAACACCGCCTTGGCACGGCCATTGCCCATGAAGGAAAACTTGCCGACTTTGTAGGCGCGGCCTTCTTCCTTCAATTGATCTTCGGTCAGACCAACGCTTGCGACCTCGGGGTGCGTGTAGATCACACCAGGGATCACGCCATAATTCACATGGCCATGTTTGCCTGCAATGACTTCGGCGGCGGCCATACCTTCGTCCTCGGCTTTGTGAGCCAGCATGGGGCCATCAATTGCGTCACCGATGGCGTAAATGCCGGGTACATTGGTGCGCCACTGGTCGTCGGTCTTGATCTGTCCGCGCTCGGACATCTCAATGCCCAGCGCCTTAAGACCCAGACCATCAGTGTAGGGGCGGCGGCCGGTGGCAACAAGTACGACATCTGTATCAAGGGTCGCTTCGCTGTCATCCTTGCGCAGTTTGTAGGTAACTTTCGCCTTCGTCTTGGTGGCAGACACGCCTTGTACGGCGGCACCCATGATGAAGGTAAGTCCCTGCTTTTTCAGCATTCTCTGAAAAGTCTTCTGCACCTCTCCGTCCATGCCGGGGGTGATATGGTCCAAAAATTCCACTACGGTTACCTCAGTGCCGAGACGGGCATAAACCGACCCCAGCTCAAGCCCGATCACGCCCGCGCCGATGACGACCATTTTCTTGGGGACTTTCGGTAATTCCAAAGCGCCGGTGGAAGTGACCACGATTTTCTCATCTACCTCTACACCCGGCAGGCTGGATGCTTCTGACCCGCTGGCGATGATAATATTCTTGGCCTCATGCACCTCGTCACCGACTTTCACCTTACCAGGCTCGGGGATCGATCCCCACCCCTTCAGCCAATCTATCTTGTTCTTTTTAAATAGAAATTCGATGCCCTTAGTGTTCTGACCAATCACGTCATCTTTGTAGGACAGCATCTGTTTCCAATCGACAGACGGCGCCTTGCCCTTGAGGCCCATCGTGGCGAAGTTATGCTCGGCCTCGTGAAGCATATGGCTGGCATGCAAGAGCGCCTTGGAGGGGATGCAGCCAACGTTAAGACAGGTGCCGCCCAGCGTCTCACGCCCCTCGACGCAGGCCGTTTTCAGACCCAGTTGCGCGCAGCGGATAGCGCAGACATAGCCGCCGGGGCCGGAGCCGATGATGATGACGTCATAGGATGCCATGGGGTGTTCTCCTTGGAATTTTCGACGTCGGTTTCACGTCGGTATTGCGTCGGTATCACGTCGGTGCCTGAGCCAAGAATGTCGGGCGCGACGCGGTTCGTAAAGGTTGCGAAAGGATATTTTTAGCAAGAAGAAAGATCAAAACATCGCCGCCAGTAGCATAAGGGCTGTCGCGCCAAAGCCCACCATCCAGATCACAGACCGCCAGGGACGCAGGCCAAGATAGTAAGCCGGGATATATAAGATACGCGCGATGAGGTAGGTCCAGGCGCAGGCGGCGGTGAATCCGGTGGATTGGTTTGACAGGGCAATTACCACGCAGGCGATGGTGAAAAGGATCAGCCCTTCGAAATGGTTGTTCAGGGCGCGGTAGAGGCGGGCGGTTTTCTCGCTCAGTTGGTCCTCAAGCGATCCACCCAGTTTGGAGCGGTCGCGGGGCGAGGTGGTCTTGCCCGGACCCAGTTCGAGATTGGCGGGGATGGACATCAGCACGAATTGGATAACCTGCAAAAGGGCGGCGAGGGTGAGGACAGTGAGTTCGGGGGTCATAGAATGGCCGCTCCCAGCATGACAACGATAGCGACAAGGCCGACACCCCAAACCAAACTACGCCATGGTGTGAGATCAAGCGCGTAGCAGGCGATGAAGCCCAGACGCGCGACGACAAAGGTCCAGGCGGCTATGGCCGTGGTTGGCGAGCTGGCTTCGGCCAGATGGACGATCGTGACCGTTGGGGTGAAGTAGATCAGCGCCTCAAAATTATTCACGCGCGCGCGGTGCATGCGGCCGACAAAGCCCGAGTGGAGGTCAACATCTTCATCGCGTGAGCTGAAGATATACCCCATGCCGGTGCGGCCCGAGACGATGGTTGAGACAGTCAGGCCAAAGACGACTTGGATGGCGACGAGCGAGGCTAGGGCGGTGAGTTCAGGGGTCATCGGCAAATTGGCCTTGGCCCTGATGGACCATCGGCCCGTTCGATCCAACTTTCATCAGTATCAACACCCGCCGTCACCGTACAGTCTATCTCCAGTTCCTTATTCTGTATTAGTCCAATCCGCAAAACGGGGCCTTTCTTGAACTTTATGGTAATATGC
>JBCAZO010000107.1:0-7646 GCA_038532975.1 Pseudomonadota bacterium | reverse complement strand
GGTGAATTTTTCAGTCGGCACGCGGGTGCCTCCTTTCATTGATGTTGCCACAAAGGGTAGGAACCCGCCCGAGGTTTCGCCAGTGGAGTCGCACGTGTGTCACGGCAAGGTGAGAGTCCGGGCCGACTGAAAAATTCACCTTTCGGGGCCATGCCGGGCACGAGCTTGCTGCGCGGCTGGATCTCCCCGAGGGGCCGCATTTGGCAACTGCGCTTTTTGCGCATTGCTTTACCTGTTCCAAGGACATCCCCGCCGCACGTCGTATTTCCGCGCGGCTGGCGGGTTTAGGTATTGCAGTATTGCGGTTTGATTTCACCGGCTTGGGGCATTCCCAGGGCGAGTTTGAGAACACGTCTTTTCGCAGCAACATTCAGGACCTCATTCTGGCCGCCGAAGCGTTGGACGCCAAAGGCATGGCACCCAGCCTGCTCATCGGGCACAGCCTTGGCGGGGCTGCTGTTTTGGGGGCTGCACGCCAGATTGACAGCGTCCGCGCCGTGGTGACCATCGGCGCGCCCTTTGATCCCGAACATGTCACGCACAATTTTGGCGACGCCTTGGCCGAGATTGAATCGCGAGGCGCGGCTGAGGTGCTTTTGGGTGGGCGACCTGTAAAGATCGGCAAGTCATTTGTCGAAAACGTCCGCTCCGAAAAATTGGAGGAGGACATCGCGCATCTCAAACGTGCGCTGCTTGTCCTGCATGCTCCGCATGACAAGATCGTCGGTGTGGAAAACGCAGCGCATATTTTCACCACAGCCAAACACCCCAAAAGCTTTGTGACTTTGGACAATGCCGACCACCTGATCACCGATCCCTGCGATGCCGAATACGCCGCCGAGGTGATCGTCACCTGGGCAAAACGGTATTTAGAGTTCCGCATTCCCGCACCACCCCCAGGCGCGCCAGAAGGTGTACTGCGCGTGAGCGAAGCAGACCCGGAGGGATTCCTGCAAGACATCAATGTCGGCGCGAAGCATCACCTTGTGGCGGATGAACCCGAAGCCTATGGCGGCACAGATCGTGGGCTTTCACCCTATGGCTTTCTCGCCGCGGGTTTGGGCGCCTGCACCTCGATGACCATTCGCATGTATGCCCGCCGCAAGGCCTGGCCATTGGATCATGTCAGCGTCGATGTCACCCATCACAAAGTGCATGCGCAGGATGCCGATGCCCCAAGCGATGAAAAGATTGATCAGTTCACGCGCGTGATCCGTCTCACCGGGGATCTCTCCGGGGAACAACGTGCAAAGCTGATGGAAATTGCTGATAAATGCCCTGTACACCGCACGCTCGAGCGCAGCTCAGAGATCATCACAAAGGCAGCGTAGCCTCAGGTCAGGCGTGATTGCCGTAATGCTCGACCATCGCAGTGAGGTCATCCGGAGGCGTGTCCGCTTGCAGGTAGGCGCAGACATTCGGGCAGAGCGAAAACACAGAACCGTCGGAGAAAAACGATGTGTCGGTGACAAAGATTACCCGCGTTTCGGGGTTGCGAATGCTTGCTAGATCGGAAATCGCCAGAGCGCTACTGCCCTTTAAGACAAGATTAAGAATTACGACATCATATGAAAGTTCCGCCAGGGCGGTGATTGCGCCGCTCTGATCCGTTTCAAGGCGAACCTTGATTCCGTGGCGTTCTAAATGGCGTTGCCACACCTGCCCCAGAGACAGGTTCGATTCTACGATCAAGACGCGCAAGGGACCCACCCGATTTTATGATCTAAAAATTCGTAAATCTTACTTCAGGGATGCGCCTCAAATCTTAACAAATGGTTAATTTGCCTGTTCACGACCCCGATAGGCTTGATCCCGCTTGTTTTCGATGCAGCTTTCGGTTTCAACACAGTTCTGCACTGGAAAGGCCTGCTGATGACCACTTTCATAACCATTTGCGACACCTGCAAACGCGAGGATTGGGACGAGACCAAAAACGACCGCACCCATGGTGAAGAGCTTGCGGAGCTGGTTGAGGCGCAAGCGCAAGGGCGCAATGTCGAAACAAGACGCGTGTCCTGTCTGATGGGGTGTGCCCATGGCTGCAACATCGCGATTCAGGCCGATGGCAAGCTTGCCTATACTCTGGGGCGGTTTGAACCAAACACCGAGGACGCAGCGGCCATTGTCGATTATGCCGAGCTTCATGCACAAAGCGACAGCGGCCAGGTTCCGTTCAAGCAATGGCCGCAAGGCGTCAAAGGGCATTTCGTGACCCGTATTCCTCCCCTGCCCAGCGGCAGTAAAGCCTGATGACCGGCGCCGCGCGCGACCACGGCGGCGGGCTTGATGCAGCGATTGCCAACTACGGTGGCACGCGCGCAAATTGGATTGATCTCTCTACTGGCATCAACCCTATTCCATATCCGGTTGGTGACATTGGCCCTGCGGCTTGGACTGCCCTGCCTGATCACGCAGCTCAGCTACGGTTGGAGCGGGCCGCGCGCAAGGTTTGGAGGGTGCCTGATGACATGACTATACTCGCCGCGCCCGGGGCCTCCGCACTGATTGCCAGATTGCCTAGCCTTTGGCCCAAAGGTCGCGTCGATATCCCATCGCCTACATATAATGAACACGCCGCCGCCTTCACGGCCCATGGCTGGGAGATTGGCCCTCAAGCCCCCTATGCACGTGTTCTGGTGCATCCCAACAACCCAACTGGCCAATTTTACGGTGCAGAGGACCTGACCAGTCCCATCACTGTTATTGACGAAAGCTTCTGCGACATCGCACCCGAGCAATCGTTGCTGTCTAACTGCCATCAACCCGGCCATATCGTCCTGAAAAGTTTTGGTAAGTTTTGGGGTCTGGCGGGTCTACGCCTTGGCTTTGTCATTGGCCACCCCGAAACGCTGGCTCCTTTGTCAGAGCTTCTCGGCCCCTGGCCTGTCTCAGGTCCAGCGCTCGAAATTGGCGCACGGGCCTTGGAAGACCACAACTGGGCCACTGAGACGCGGGCACGGTTGGCACAGGACGCCAAAAGACTGGACACCACGGTGGGCTGGCCATTGGTGGGCGGAACAGACCTCTTCCGCACTTATGAGGTGCCGGATGCGGCAGCGTTACAGGACAAACTGGCACAAAACCATGTCTGGTCGCGCATCTTTCCCTATTCAAAAACCTGGATCCGCCTTGGCCTTCCTGCGCCGCATGAGTGGGATCGGCTTGAGGACACGTTGTGAGCGTCTTTACCATCCTCGCTCTCGCACTGATCCTCGATGCGCTTTTCGGAGAACCCCGCTGGCTTTGGGACCGCATACCGCACCCCGCCGTCCTCATGGGCCGAGCAATCGAACTTGGCGACAACTCGCTCAACCGGGGCGCTGCACAACGACTCACTGGCGTGATCCTGATGCTCTTGCTTGTCCTCGCCGCGCTTGGTCTTGGCCTTTTGTTTCAGAGCTTTGGCTGGTTAGCCGAGGTGATCCTTGCCGCCATTCTTCTGGCACACAGATCACTGGTCGAACATGTCAAAGCCGTGGCCCACGCCCTTCGCGTGTCGCTGGGAGATGGCCAAAAGAGCGTAGCAATGATTGTCGGACGTGACACCACGGATATGACCCAATCAGACGTGTCCCGCGCCGCGATTGAATCTGCCGCTGAGAATTTTAGCGATGGTGTCATTGCCCCAGCATTCTGGTTCCTCATAGGTGGTCTGCCAGGGCTTTTCATCTACAAGATCACGAACACCGCCGACAGCATGATCGGCTACCGCACACCCCGGCACGAGGCATTCGGATGGGCAGCCGCGCGGTTCGATGATCTGCTTAATCTTGTTCCAGCACGTCTAACTGCTGCAGTGCTTGCACTGATCTTTGGCCAACTGAGTGCCTGGCGCGACATCCAAGCCGATGCCCGTCTGCACCGGTCACCCAACGCCGGTTGGCCCGAAGCCGCCATGGCACGCGGTCTGGACGTCTCACTGGCAGGGCCACGATCCTATGACGGCGAATTACGTGACTTTCCCTTTGTGCATGCACATGGCCGCAAAAATGCGAGCCCCGCCGAAATAGATAGCGCCTGTCGCGCTCTTTGGATGGCCTGGGGCTCTGTCTTTCTTTATGTCTCGACGCTCGCACTAGTTATGTAACCAACGCAATTCACACCAGAAAGCTTTGCCCACCTCACAGAGCACGCTAGATTGCGCCCAAGGGACGGTTTGGGGAAGATTATGAAGACATATGTACTTACCGGGCTGCTAAGCCTGTGCGCCGGATCCGTGGCGGCGCAAAGCTGCGGCGGAAGCTTTTCGGGGTTTGTGCAGGCGCTGAAATCAGAGGCGACTGCGAAAGGTCATGACGCGGCCACCGTAGACCGCTTTTTCGCCTCTGTGCGCCAGGATCAAAAGGTTCTGCAAGCCGACCGCAGGCAGGGCGTTTTCCAAAAACCCTTCACCGACTTTGCCCGCCGCCTGATCAGCGCCAACAGACTGAATACGGGCATAGCCAAGGGGCGCCAGTTCGCATCGACCTTCGACCGGATTGAAAATGAATACGGTGTCAGCCGCGGTGTCCTCCTCGCCTTCTGGGCGTTTGAAACGGATTTCGGCGGCTTTCAGGGGGATTTCAACACACTGAATGCTCTGGTCACGCTCAGCCATGATTGCCGCCGCCCCGAGCTTTTCCGCCCACAGGTGTTTGCCGCGCTGGAGCTGTTTGAGCAGGGTGATTTCGACCCCGCCCGCACCACCGGGGCCTGGGCAGGTGAAATTGGCATGGTGCAAATGCTGCCGCGCGACATTCTGGAAAATGGCGTTGATGGTGACGGGGATGGCAAGGTCGATCTCAAACGCTCCGCCAAGGATGCGCTGATGTCGGGCGGAAAGATGCTGCAATCTTTGGGTTGGCGCGCGGGTGAACCATGGCTGCAAGAGGTGGATGTGCCCGACACGCTTGATTGGTCCCTAAGCGGGCTGCGCACCACAAAACCGGCATCTGACTGGGTCACAATGGGCGTTACCCCACGCCATGGTCAGATCGCAAACGGAATGGAGGCCAGCCTGATCCTTCCGCAAGGGCGCAAAGGCCCTGCCTTCCTCGCCTATCCGAATTTCAGGGTGTATTTCGAGTGGAACCAGAGCTTTGTCTACGTCCTGACCGCCGCCTATTTCGCCAATCGCCTCGAAGGCGCGCCCGTCTTTGACACGGGCAATCCAGAGCCAGGCCTTGCCGGAGACCAGATGAAAGCGCTGCAGCGCAAGCTGGCAGATCGCGGGTATGACGTCGGCAAAATCGACGGCATCCTTGGTGCGGGTACACGCGCGGCCGTTCAGGATGTACAGGAAGAACTGGGAATGCCTGCAGATGCATGGCCCACAATCGCCTTGCTCAACAGGTTATGACACAAGCCCCGTTTGAGATCTTTCTGTCAACGGCACCGGGCTTAGAGCCCTATCTTTTGGAAGAAACGCAAGAGCTTGGGTTTCATGAGGCTAAGACGGCAGCCGGTGGCGTCAGTTTCATGGGCGCCTGGCCAGATGTATGGCGCGCCAACCTGTGGTCGCGCGGTGCGTCCCGGGTGCTGGCGCGTATCGGGTCTTTCCGGGCCTTTCATCTGGCGCAGCTCGACAAGCGTGCGCGCAAGTTTCCTTGGGGCGACATACTGCGCCCAGGTGTTCCCTTGCGGGTCGAGGCCACGTGCAAAAGGTCCAAGATTTACCACGACAGAGCCGCGGCCCAACGCATCGAACGCGCAGTCAAAGAAACCCTCGGAGCGCCCATCAGCAAGGATGCTACTCTGCGTCTCATGGTGCGGATTGAGGACGATCTTTGCACATTTAGCCTCGACACCTCTGGCGCGCCTCTGCATCAGCGCGGGTTTAAGCAATTCGTCGCCAAGGCACCGATGCGCGAAACCATGGCCGCCCTCCTATTGCGCGCCTGCGGTTACACCGGCACCGAGCCTGTGCTTGATCCAATGTGCGGCTCTGGCACGTTTCTGATTGAGGCGGCAGAGATAGCGGCTGGGCTTGCTCCGGGTCGAGCCCGGCGTTTTGCTTTTGAAGACCTTGCCAGTTTTGATGATGCCGGTTGGGACGCAATGCGAACCAAAAAAGCGTCTCGCGACTCGGATCAAAAATTCCTTGGCTTTGACCGCGACACAGGCGCTGTGAAAGGCGCAAATGAGAATGCAGAGCGTGCCGGTGTTGCCGCCCACGTTCTTGTGAAGCACCAGCCCGTGAGCAATCTTAACCGGCCCGACGGCCCACCCGGATTGGTCATGGTCAACCCACCTTACGGCGCGCGGATCGGCAGCAAGAAACCCCTCTATGGATTATACGCAAGCCTCGGAGAACGCTTGAAAAATCACTTCCCCGGCTGGCGTGTTGGGTTGGTCACAACCGAGCCTGATCTGGCCAAAACAACCGGCCTGCCCTTTGCGCCACCCGGGCCTCCCATTTCCCATGGTGGCCTCAAGATCAAGCTGTGGACAACGCCACCGTTACTCTAGCTCACAGCACCTCACCAAAGCTTTACCCAACTTGCTGATCGAATTCTGAAATTCGTGCGTATCTGTCGTCATACGCGTGTGGGCACACGCATCAAAATTCGGGCTCAAAGCTCGCGAAGGAGAAACGCACACCATGGCGCTGCTTGCCACAAACACCCCTGTCACAGCGCTGCCGCTCGCGCCACGGTGGTCTCTGGCGCGGTTTGGTGTGCTGTTTGCGTGGATCGCCGTGGTGATCTACGCCGCCTCAAATTCTATCGTGACCCAACTCGTTGATATCGGCGCGGCCAACCCGGTGGGTAACGGGCGCAACGCAATCACCTATTCCAATCTGCTCTTGCTCGGTTCGCTTCTTTCGGTGGTTCCGATGGCGATCCTGTTTCGCAAAGACCTGACCCGCGACAACATTCAAGCGCTCAAACCCCGTGACTGGCGGGTGATGACGCTGTCGGCTTTCCTGTCTTCTGCCCTGACGCCAGGGCTGTTCTTCTTCGCACTGGCCAACACCACTGTAACAAACGTAGTCCTGATTAGCCGCATCGAACCCCCTCTGTTCCTCCTTGCCGCCTGGTTTGTGTTCAACGAACGTTTCCCGCCGCGCGCCATGATTGCCGGGCTTGTCGCCCTGACGGGTGCCGTCGTGATGATCAGCATGAACGAACATGGCGGCATGATGGGGCTGGGTATTGGCGAATGGGCAGCGGCTGCGGCAACCCTGTCTTACATCGCCTCTACGCTCGTTACCCGCAAAAGCCTGCGGGACGTGCCGATGGGCATCTTTTCTGTCTACCGTACTATCGTCGGTGCAGGCATCTACTTCGCGCTGGCCATCCTTATTTTCGGACCGGATACGTTCCGCGATCTACTGTCGCCGGTGCTTTGGAGTTGGATCTGGGTCTATGCCGGTGTCGTCATCGTCTTTGGCCAGATCGCCTGGAACCTTGCGCTCAAGCATGCCAGCTCGAGTGACCTGGCTCTTGCCACATCCTTTTCGCCCTTGGCGGCCATCCTGATTGCAATGCTCCTGCTCGGCGAGAATCCTGGCGCGGGGCTGGTTCCCGGTGCCATTCTGATTGCGGTTGCAATTTACATTGGCCGGATGAGCGGGGCGAATGACAGCCGCATGATCGACGGGTCCAGCGCCAGCAAGCAAGTACGTGTCCATAGCGTGCCTGGGCAACCCTGCATGGGAAGCGATT
>JBCAZO010000106.1:0-7652 GCA_038532975.1 Pseudomonadota bacterium | reverse complement strand
GTTGGTGGCGCTTGTGGGCGTTGGGCTTTACGCGCGCATGGCTCCGTCGGACGTGGCGCGGTGGCATGTTTTACCCGAAGAGCTGCCACCTGAAGATGCAGCTGGACAGGCGGTGCGTGTTATCGAAGCCGGGCCGGATACGTTCTCGCGTCTTGATGAGATTATACTCGACACGCCGCGGACAGAAGTTCTGGCAGGCAGCGTTGAAGACGGCATGCGCACCTATATTACCCGTTCGGCGCTTTTTGGGTTTCCCGACTACACGACCGTGGCGCAAAAGGATGGGCAGATTACGCTGTTTGGTCGGCTGCGGTTTGGAAAATATGATATGGGCGTCAATGCCAAGCGGCTTGACGGCTGGTTATCTGAGCTCTGAGCGTCTTCAGGACGAAATACAGGTGTCGCCAACTTCCCGCCACATGGGGTTGTTCAGCGACATCTGACATTGCGCCAGAAAGCTCCGGCCGTCCACTTGCATACAAATCGTTTCGCCCAGCTCAACGCGCGCACCGGATTTGTCCGTGCAATAGCATTCGACCGTTTTGGTTGCGGCTGCGACCTGCGCCATCGCAGGCAGCATCAGCACTGAAAGAAAAAATATACGTGTCATGACCCTTATTTAGCACAGTCTTGCGGCTTGACCAATACGCAGGAATGCGAGACACCGCGCCTATGGTGCCTTTAGAAAGACTAGCGGAAATTACGCAACGTTTCGAGTATATCGAAGCGAAAATGGCCGAGGGCGGTGGGGACATTGCCAAACTGGGCCGGGAATATGCAGAATTGCGCCCTGTGGTCGAAGAAATTCGTGCCTATCGGGATGTTTTGGATGGCATTGAAAATGCCAAGGCCATGCTGGACGATCCGGAAATGAAAGAATTGGCAGCCGAGGAATTGGCGCAGCTTGAGGCGGACCTGCCGGGCATGGAAGAGGCGCTGCAACTGGCCCTGTTGCCACGCGATGAGGCCGATGCGCGGCCTGCAATTATTGAAATTCGCCCCGGCACGGGGGGGGAGGAAGCGGCCCTTTTTGCCGGAGACCTCTTGCGCATGTATCAACGCTATGCCGAGGCGCGTGGCTGGTCCTTTGACATCATCGAGCTCAATCAAACCGAGCTGGGCGGTATCAAGGAAGTGGTCGCAAATGTGCGCGGAGAAAACGTGTTTGCCCGGTTGAAATACGAGTCCGGTGTGCACCGGGTACAGCGCGTGCCCGAGACCGAATCCGGCGGGCGCATTCACACCTCTGCGGCGACAGTGGCGGTGCTGCCAGAGGCCGAGGATGTGGACATCCATATTGATGCGAATGATATCCGCATCGACACCATGCGCGCCTCAGGCGCCGGAGGTCAGCACGTCAACACCACCGATTCTGCCGTGCGGATCACGCATATTCCGTCCGGCATCGTGGTGACGTCCTCCGAGAAATCCCAGCACCGCAACCGCGAGATTGCCATGCAGGTACTCAAAACGCGGCTTTACGACATGGAGCGCCAGCGCGCCCATGATGAGCGCTCAGCAGACCGCGCGGCGCAAGTGGGCTCTGGCGACCGGTCTGAACGCATTCGCACCTATAACTTCCCGCAAGGGCGTATGTCGGATCATCGCATCAACCTCACGCTCTATAAGCTTGATCAGATCATGCAGGGCGATCTGGACGAGATTATTGATGCGCTGACCGCCGACGCGCAGGCCAAGCTTTTGGCGGAGATGAACGGGTGAGCCTTGTCTTTGCTGATCTTGTGCAGCGGGCTAAAGACGCACTGGATCGCGCGGGGATCGAGGACGCCGCGCGCGAAGCCCGCATGCTTGCGGCCAAGGCGGCGGACATTCCGGTGGATCGTGCTTCTTTATCGTTCCATGAGGCCGTACCGCGTGAGGCGCAATCCCGACTTGATGGGTTCATTGCCTCTCGTGTCCTGCGTGTGCCGCTGTCGCATATCACGGGAACGCGGGCGTTCTATGCGCATGACTTCGCTGTCACGCCCGATGTTCTGGACCCGCGGCCTGAAACCGAGACGCTGATTGAGACGGCGCTTGAGAGTGCATTCCACCATGTGCTCGATCTGGGGACGGGGTCAGGGTGTATCTTGCTGTCTTTACTTGCTGCATGTCCCGACGCGGCGGGGGTGGGCACGGATATCTCACCCAAGGCACTTGATGTGGCACTTGGCAATGCGATGCGCCTTGAGGTGGCGGACCGGTGCCTTTTTCTCACATCTGACTGGTATTCGGATGTCGAAGGTCAGTTTGATCTGATCGTGTCCAATCCGCCCTATATTTCTGTTCAGGAGATGGAATATCTGCAGCCCGAGCTTACACATGAGCCGCGTATGGCGCTCACGGATGAGGTGGACGGCCTTTCAGCTTATCGCAGCATCATACCGGGTGCGGGGGCACATTTGCGCCCAAATGGGCGTCTTTTGGTGGAAATAGGATGGACTCAACGCATGCCGGTTGTCACTTTGTTTGAGCAGTCTGGATTTACCAACATTAACGTCACTGCTGATCTGGATGGGCGGGATCGCGTTGTTGGCGGTATCTGGCCGGGCGGCTGAGGAGTTTTATCCACAAATCCGGCTGATTTCGGCGCTTTTTGCGCAAAACCTGAGCTTAACCCTTGTGCTTGGGCCTCTGGCATGCTTACTGGACGGTGTCGCAGCGAGTTTGCACTCTGCAACGGGCGCGACACCAAGCCAGCACATCAGACCGGTTCATTCTTGGCGCAGGGGGCGCCGCCCGGTTGGAAAAGGCGCTTAGAGCAATAAGGCTGTCAATTTAGTTATGAGATCATCGAAGTCACGTTCGCGGAACAAGTCCAACCGCAACCGTTCGTCCATGGGCAATGTCGTCAATCGCGTGTTTGACAGTTCAGGCCCAGAAGGCAAAGTGCGCGGAACACCGCAGCAAATCATTGATAAATACAACCAGCTGGCGCGCGATGCTCAGCTGTCGGGCGACCGAGTTGCCACCGAGAATTTCCAGCAACATGCAGAACATTACCTGCGTCTTTTGGGAACGGCTCAGAAGGAGCAGGAAGCGCGTCGCGAAGAACAGGAACGCCAGAACCGCGAACGGCAGGCGGAACGTGATCGCGAACGCGCCCAGCGGCAGGAACGCGAATCCAATGGCGGGGACCTGGCCGATGCACCGCAGCCGGATTTTGCTGAGCCCGATTTGCCGGAGACCGAGAGCGGGTTGGTTGAAACACCTGAAAGCCAGTCCGAGGCGCCTCCGCCCAAGCCCAAGCGCTCGCGCAAGCCTAAGAAACAGGCGGAAGACGCGGCACCAGTGATCGACACAGGGGGCGAACCGTCGGAGGCGGCGGAGTAAAGTTAACTTCTGTAGGGCGGGATTTTATCCCGCCTGAGACGCAAAATGTTGTTTTGGGTTGGTGGGTTGAAAACCCACCCTACCGAAGTGACTCCATCCCCCGCGCCAACGCACAAAACTGTTCCAATCCCACCGTTTCTGCTCGATCCGTGGGTTTGATCCCTGCCGCAATCAACCGATCCTCAATATCCGGTGCCAGCCCCTTGAGCGCTGCACGCAGCATTTTGCGGCGTTGGTTGAACGCCTTGGCCACCACATGTTCCAGCATCTTCTGATCTGCTTCAAACCGCGGTTGGGGCAGGGCCGTCAGATGCACGACTGCGCTTGAGACCTTTGGTGGTGGCGTAAAGGCCTCTGGCGGCAGGCTGAGCGCAATTTTGGCCTCCGCACGCCACTGCGCCAGCACTGCCAACCTTCCATACGCTTTGGACCCGGGTTGCGCCACGATACGTTCCGCGACCTCGCGTTGGAACATCAGCGTCAGGCTTTCCCAGAAAGGCGGCCAAGTTGGGGGAGTCAGCCAGCGGATCAAAAGCTCGGTGCCGACATTATAGGGTAGGTTGGCTACCACCTTGATGGGCGCGTTGAGATGTTGCGCTGCATCCAGATCCAGAGCGTCTGCGTTGATTACCTCAAGCCGCCCTGGATAAGCCTCTGCAATTTCCGAAAGCGCGGCCAGGCAACGGGTGTCTTTCTCAACCGCCAGCACCCGCCGCGCGCCTTCTGCCAGCAACCCTCGTGTCAAACCGCCGGGGCCGGGGCCGACCTCAAGCACGTCTGAGTTGGTCAAATCCCCTGCGACGCGGGCAATTTTGGCGTTGAGTTTTAGATCGAGCAAAAACTTCTGTCCAAGGGATTTGCGCGCCGACAGCTCATGCGTGGCGATCACCTCGCGCAGCGGAGGCAGCGCGTCGATCCCGCTCATGCCCGGGCCTGTGCCATACGATCTGCCAGCCGAAGTGCTTCGATCATGGAGCTTGGATTGGCAATGCCTTGTCCTGCGATATCCAGCGCCGTGCCGTGATCGGGCGAGGTCCGCACGAAGGGCAGGCCCAGTGTGACGTTCACACCGCGATCGAAATCCAGTGTCTTGATCGGGATCAGCGCCTGATCATGATACATACAGATCGCGGCGTCATAGGTTTCACGGGCGGCTGCATGAAACATCGTGTCGGCGCTTAGCGGACCGCGCAGATCAAAACCGTCGTCAGAGAGACGCGCCAGCACAGGTGCGATGAGTTCAATTTCTTCGCGCCCTATTTTTCCGCCTTCGCCAGCATGCGGGTTGAGCCCCGCAATCGCAAGGCGGGGTTTATCGATACCGAAATCCCGGATCAGACCGGCATGGGTGATGCGAATTGTCTCTTCCAGAAGCTGGGGTGTCAGAGCCGTTTTTACCTGCTCCAGTGCCATGTGAATGGTCACGGGCACAACGTGCAGCTGATCACTGGCCAGCATCATCACTACGGTATCAGCCCCCGCCAAATCGGCGAGGTACTCTGTGTGACCGGGATAAGAGAATGCCGCGCCGTCCTGTAACACCTGTTTGTGAATAGGGGCAGTGCAAAGCGCACTGGCTTGTCCTGCGCGCACCAGATTCACAGCTCGCGCAATCACATCCACCACGCCCTGCGCATTGGCCGGGTCAGGCTTGCCGGGAATGCGCGGCGCCTCAAAATCATGCGTTAGGATTGGCAACGCATCGTCAGACAGTTTGATGGCTGGGTCGGTCAGCTCCTGCAAAGGCGTTAAGTCTGCAAAGTGCGCCGGATCGCCGATGACGAATATCTCAAGTTCACCACGCAGCGCCTGCCACGCCTTGACGATGATCTCAGGTCCGATCCCAGCAGGCTCGCCACAGGTGACAGCGATGCGCCGACCCTGTGTCGCAGTCATCAGAATTCAACGATCCGCGCCTCGGCGCGTAGCTGTTCCAGAAAGCCATTGGCAAAGGATTCAAGTCTGCGGCTGGTGATGAAATTCGTGAGCTGCTCGGCGCTCGGTCCTTCACCTTCGATCGCGCGAACCCTGCCACAGAGCATCAGAACCACAAGAGTTTGGCCATTTGCACGTGTCAGTGAATAAGACACCTCGCCGCGGTCTAGTTTGGCCAGCTCCACGGCAATATCGGACGGGATTTCGTTAGGCGCTTTGCTGCCGCGTTCCAGAACCTCGGGCGGCTCGCCAAAGGCTACACCATAAAGGTCGTCACAGGTGTCGACATCCTCGGCAATTTGCCGTGCGCGAGCCAAGGCCTGATCGCTGCGTCCACCATTGATGTAGTACGCAGCGTATTCGATCGCCTCATATTCCGGGTTCGGCTGGTCGGTCTCTTCAATATCCCGAAGTTGAAAGAGGGCGATAGCCCCCTCCAGAGGAAGAGGGTCACTTACATCGCCGGGGCCAAGTCCTAGTGCAACGGCGCGCAAACCTTGAGGCAATTGTGTAATCGGCATCCAATCCATGCGTCCACCGCGCTCAGCGGTGCGCGACGCGGAAAACTGACGCGCCGCCTGAGAAAACTGCGCTTCAGTCGTGAATTCGCTGATCCGGTTTGCAAGTTCCTGGACTTCCTGTTCCTGACCGGGTTGCACCGGCAAGATGATTTCTGACAGCAGCACCCGCACACCGGATGCCCCGGATGTGGCATTACGCGCACGCTCGATGTCGTCCTCGTTGACCGAGACGCGTGATCTAAATCGGGCTTGAGTGAATTCGCGCCACGTCAATCCAGCCGCAACGAATTCGCGAAATGTCAGGGGGTCAACGCCTTGTTGCGCAAGGCCCTGGATCAGTTCTTCTGACGAAAGGTTCACACGGGACGCGAATTCTTCCATGCCTGCTTCAATCTGCTCAGGTTCAAGCTGAAACCCAAGTGAATTGGCTGCATCAATCTTCAGACGATCCTCGATCAATTGCTCGCGTGCCAGTTTCACGGGATCACCAGGCGCGCGGAACACTGAAAGCATGCGTGCGCGTTGATCGATCTCGTACTGCGTTATACTCAGGTCGTTAACCTTAATGGCAGTATCAAAGAGGTTTTGCGCCTGCGCAGACGGTGTAAAGGTCATCGCAATGCCAAAGGCAAAGCTTGTGGCGATTGCCAATTGTTTCAGGGCCGTTTTGAGTGTGTGGTTCATCATGGTCAGTTTTCGCATGTTCGCACGTAGCTTTTGTCGCGTGTTTTGGTGGTGAAGCCGCGAAGCCCCACAGTAAGGCTGATATCGGTTGTCGGCTCAAGAATAGTGGAAGAGGTGAACCGACGCGAGGCCGAAAGTGTCACGTCAACGCATTCGTTTGCATACGTGACGCCAAGGCCCGCGCGCACGGTTTCGTCGCTGGCCACGTCATAGCGCCAATCTGCTTGACCAGACCAGTGTTTCGAGATGCGATAATTTGCATCAAACGCCCATTCCGAGACATTGCCGGGGCGGTTTTCTGCGGGATCATTGCGCAGCCAGATATAGGTGGCTCCGATTCTCGCCACTTTGTTAACCAGGCTGGCGCGCGCCTCGGCCTTTGTGGTTGACAGATCATCATCAAACAAACCGCGCGCGGTGAGGGTCAATCCATTGTCTGTTTTGACTTGTCCTGCCACCAACAAATCGGAGTACCGATCCTGTAGGCCCGAAGAATTGGTGAAGGCTGTACCGCCTGCAGGGTCCAACTGCAGTTCATCCCGCACAACCTGGCCCACCGCGAAAGATGTTTGCCATCCGTCCACGCCATACCGCGTCCAGCTCAGACCATAGGCGGCGCTCAGGCCGCGTTCCCGGCGGTCGGGGGCAGTAAACCGAGAAGTGGCAAAAAGATTGCCTTCGTCGAATTCAATCAGCGTGCTTTCATCATTAGGCACAAAGGGGTTGCTGCCACCCACCCAGGCGACCTGCAGGACTGGTTCAATGATATGCGTTGATCCAGCCTGAGTTGTCTTGAGCAGTGGCCAACGCAATTGAATGGCCGCTTCTGGCGTGAGTTCGGATGCGTCAGAACTGCTGGTGATCCCGGCATCCTGAATGCGAAAGAAATCAGCCGACAAACCCAGTTCAACCTCGGCGAGGACGCCTGCGGGCAAAGTCCAGCCTCGATGCCATTCCGCGCTAAAGGTCATACGCGCGACATCGCGGCCGTCGGCAAAAGGATCAAAATCAGGCCCATCAACGTCAAGGCTGGAATTGCGGAAATGCCCATGACCTTCGAACCCAAGCCGCAGCTCTCCGCCGACCGAACTTCTGACAGGGATGCGGCGTTCGTATTCGCCATTGATCACGCCGGTGGGCAGGGTTTCATTGCTTTCACCATCCCGCAGGGTTTGAAAC